>CAYYSS010000181.1:0-6047 GCA_964474325.1 uncultured Nitrospirota bacterium | reverse complement strand
ATCCGCAAGATCGCGCAAAACGTACGCGAAAACCTCCCGGGCCGCGTTCGCCAGATCCCGGGCCCCCGAGGCCTGGTACGCCTCGAGCAGTGCCAGGGCCATCAGGGCCTGGTCGTAGAGCATCTTTTCAAAATGGGGAAGCAAAAACTCGCGGTCCGTCGAGTAGCGGTGAAAGCCATACCCTACCTGATCGTATACTCCGCCTTTACGAAAGCCCCGCAGGGTCTTTTCCACCATCTCGAGGGCGCCGCGTTCGCCGGTCCGGTGCCAGTACCGGAGCAGAAAGAGAAGCTGATGGGGTGTGGGAAACTTCGGGGCCGTACCGAAACCTCCGTAGGTTGCGTCGAATGTTTTCGAAAACGCCCGATAACTCTCCCGGAGGGTCTCTTCGTCTGCAGCCGGGCCCGCTTCCGTTTGTGCGGCCTGTTCGAGGACGGATACGATTTTGTCCGCATCGGCGGCGATATCGCCCCGGCGATCTTTCCAGTAGCCCGCGATCCGGGTCAGAAGGTCGACCATGCCGAAACGTCCGTACCGGGATTCCTTCGGGATATACGTCCCCGCGAAGAAAGGTTTCTTGTCGGGCGTCATGATGATCGTAAGGGGCCAGCCGCCCCGGCCGGTGATCGCCTGACAGGCGGTCATGTAGATGTTGTCGATATCGGGCCGTTCCTCCCGGTCGACCTTGATGGCGACAAAGTGGGCGTTCAGTATCTTTGCCACGTCGTCGTCTTCAAAGGATTCCTGCTCCATCACGTGGCACCAGTGGCAGGTGGCGTAGCCGATCGAGAGAAAGATCGGCCGATCCTCCGCCCGGGCGCGGGCAAAGGCCTCGTCCCCCCAGGCGTACCAGTCCACGGGGTTTTCCGCGTGCTGAAGCAGATACGGACTCTGTTCGAATACCAGACGGTTGTAACGGGGCCCCCCGTCTGCCGGGAGTTTCTTAAGCACGTCTCCAGTCGGAATCACCGCGGTACCTCCCATCTCGGCCGTAAAAAGGACGAAGACCGCCGATGCCACGGCCGCGAACAAACGCCCCCGTCGAAAAAAAACGCCCCGAATCCCCGCCGCCCGGCGAGGGGCTCTCCGGTTCGTTACATTATGTCCATCCCAAGGTTTCACGCCATCGCCCGGGTCCCGCGATTTATCCGGCCCGCTTATGCCCTTATTCTGCCCCGGTTTCGAGGCAATGTAAATAAGATAATTTTAATCGCGATTAATGGGCGGCACTCCTTGGGTGTGACGGGGTGTGTAAATCCGATATTTAGTGTATGCACTTTTTATACACAGGCAACATCCCGATTTCCGGGGTGTTTTGCGGGTGCAGGTGCGTTTTTTATGTATTTATTCTTTATACAGTTCAGGTGTCTCTAGAGTTAAAAGGTTTTTTAATCAATGGGTTACGGGTTTGGTACGAGCATTGCTTTTTAAGAATCGAACGAGCAACGCCGACACTCCGGGAAGGAGGGAGACGTAATGGAAAAGAAAGGTAAAATCCTCGTACTCGACGACGATCCGGTCGTAACTCTGAGTTGCAAGCGGATTCTCGGGGCGGAAGGGTACAACATCACAACGATGGGGAGGGCGGAAGACGCCTTGAAAAGGATCGGGCAGGAGGAATTCGATCTTCTGATCTCCGACGTACGGCTTCCCGATATCGACGGGGTTACGGTCCTGAAGGAGTCCAAAGGGATTCAGCCGGACATGGACGTGGTTATTATCACCGGTTATCCCACGCTGGAGGACGCCAAGGAGTCCATCCGAAGCGGGGCGTTTGAGTTTATCGAGAAGCCCTTTACCCCGGACTTCATCACCAACGTGGCCAACAAGGTCTTCGACGAGCGGGGCTGGATACTTCGCAGGGCCTTTATCGACGAATTCCGCAACGAGATCGTCTCGCTCCGGGACGAGGAGAATCCGGTCATCTTCTATAAGGAAGGTACCTGGGCCCGGCCGATCCAGGGAGGCGCCTGGGAAGTCGGGTGCGACCTCCGCTATCACCTCGTGGGCGGACAGCTCGTATACGTGGAACTCAAAAACGATCTGCCCGGCATTGTGGCGGGCGAAGCCTTCGGCCGGATACTGACCGGCGAGGGGCAGACCGTGGACCTGGTCTCGCCCATGAGCGGACACGTCCGGCAGATAAACACCAACGCAAACACAGCCATGAGTGAACTGCTGAGGGATAACCTTTCGGAAGGCTGGCTTTTGTGGCTCGTTCGCATACAGCCCATCGCCGCGGCGTGAGTCCTTACCGGCACCGGCACGAACGAACCCGGAGATAACGGAGGAGATGTCTATGGGGACGAAACCGAAGATACTTGTCGTTGACGACGAACCGATCGTCATACGATCGGCGGAGATGGTGCTTTCATCCGAGGGTTTTGAAGTTGAAGGGGTTCTCGGCGGCCGCGCGGCCATCGACAAAATGGGCGAGCAGAGTTACGACCTGGTATTCACCGACCTTAAGATGCCCGAGGTGGACGGGATTACGCTGATTCGCTGGGTCCGCTCGACACGGCCCGATGTGGGGATCGTGATCCTTACCGGGTATCCCTCCCAGGACACGATCAAGGAGGCCCTGGAACTGGGCATTATCGACTACGTACCCAAACCTTTTACCCCGGCCGTACTCCTTGACGTAACGGCCCGGGCGATCGAGTGGCTCGAGAAACGCCGCCCGGCGGCCGCGCCGGAGGCGGAACCCCCGCGGGACGACTTCCCGCCGGCCATGCAGGAAGAGATCGACCGGGTGATCGAGCGGTACCGGGGGATCCCCGGAAGCCTGATCCCGGTTCTCCAGCGAACCCAGGAGTTGATCGGCTGGCTTCCGGTGGCCGCGCTCAAGCGGGTCGCCCGGGGGATGAACATACCGCCGGCGGAGGTCCACAGTGTTGCGAGCTTTTACTCCTTCTTCAGCCTCGCGCCGAAGGGGGAGCACGCCGTGCGGGTCTGTCTGGGAACCGCCTGTTACGTCAAGCGGGCCGAGGAGATACTGCGGAACCTGGAAGAAGGGCTCCACGTGACCTGCGGCGAGGTGACCGAGGACCGGAAATTCTCCCTGGAAGACGTCCGCTGTCTCGGGGCCTGCGGGCTCGCACCGGTCGTCGTGGTAGACAACGATACCCACGGCGGTATTGATCCGAAGGCCGCCATGAATATCATCAAAGAGTACCGGTAGGGGGGAAGACGATGGGCAGACTAGGTGTAGAAGACCTTCAGAAGATCAAGGAACGGGTGCTTCGGGAAAAGGCCCTGGACGGCGTCGAAAAAAGGGTCCGGGTAACCGTGCACATGGGTACGTGCGGTGTTGCCGCCGGTGCCGCCGGCATTATGGAGGCCCTCCGGACGGCCCTGAAGGAAACGGGGACCGGGGGCGTGGTCGTCACCACGTCGGGGTGTGCGGGGCTTTGCAGTAACGAGCCCATGGCCACCGTCGAGTGTTTCGGCCAGGCACCGGTCAAGTACGCGAAACTTACGCCGGAGAAGATGAGGGCCATAGTCGAGGAACACATCATAGGCGGGAAACCCATAAAAAAGCTTGCCCTTGTGCAGGGCAACGAAACCGTCTGCTGATTCGCGGCCGTCGAAAACGAAGCACGAAAAAGGGAGATCGAGCAAATGGGGAATGATCGCGTGGAAATAAGAGTCTGCGCCGGTTCCGGGTGCGGCGAGACCGGTGCTCCCGAGGCCCGGGCGGCCCTGGCCGCGGAACTGGCAAAGCGGAATCTGGAAGAAAAATTCTTGGTTATCCCGGCGCCCTGCCGGGGCTTATGCGCTCAGGGACCCGTAGTATCGGTTCACCCCGAGGGCGTACACTACGAGCGGGTTACGCCGGCCGATATCCCGGCCATCGTCGAAGAGCATCTTGTGGGCGGCACCCCGGTCGAGCGTCTTCGCTTCACCCCCCCCGACTGGGAAGACGACGAGCGGATTCCATCGATCGACGAGGTGCCTTTTTACAAGCATCAGGTCCTCAGGGTCCTCAGAAATAAGGGCCTTATCGATCCGGAGAGCCTGGACGAGTACATAGCCCGGGACGGATACCGGGCCGCCGCGAAGGCCCTCCTCGAAATGAGCCCGGAGGAGATCGTTGAGACGGTAAAAAGATCCGGGATACGGGGACGCGGCGGTGCCGGATTCGCCACGGGTCTCAAGTGGGAATTTGCGGCCAAGTCCGTTGCGGACCAGAAATATTTTCTCTGTAACGGCGACGAAGGCGACCCCGGGGCGTTCATGGATCGTTCGGTCATGGAGGCCGATCCCCATTCCGTACTCGAGGGGATGATCATCGGGGCCAAGGCCATCGGGGCGACCAAGGGGTTTATCTACGTCCGGGCCGAGTATCCCCTGGCGGTCAAGCGGCTCCAGAAGGCAATCGACGACGCCACCGCGGCCGGCCTGCTCGGGAAGAATATCCTCGGGTCGGGCTGCGACGTGGAACTTTCCATCTACCTGGGCGCGGGGGCTTTCGTCTGCGGCGAGGAAACCGCGCTCATGCGGTCGCTCGAAGGGAAACGGGGCATGCCCCGTCCACGGCCTCCGTTTCCGGCCCATAAAGGCCTCTGGGACAAACCTACCGTACTCAATAACGTAGAGACGCTGGCCAATATCGCGCCGATTATTCTCCACGGCGCCGACTGGTACCGGAGTCTGGGGACGGAGAAGGCGGCCGGTACCAAGGTCTTCGCGCTGACCGGCGCGATAAAGCGGGTCGGGCTGGTGGAAGTCCCCATGGGAATCCCCATCCGCACCGTAATCGAGGACGTGGGCGGCGGCATCGCCAAGAAGGGCAAGAAGTTCAAAGCCGTGCAGATGGGCGGGCCGTCCGGGGGATGCATACCGGAACACCTGCTCGATACGACCATCGACTATGACTCCATCAATGCAACCGGCGCCATCATGGGTTCCGGCGGCATGGTGGTGATGGACGAAGACAACTGCATGGTGAGCCTCGCTAAGTTCTTCCTCGGGTTCACGGCGGACGAGTCCTGCGGCAAGTGCCCGCCCTGCAGGGTAGGTACCAAGGTGATGCTTGACCTCCTCACGGATATCACCGAAGGAAGGGGCAAGGAAGGGGATATCGAAACCCTGGAGGATCTCTGCCAGGACATTCGAAATACCTCGCTCTGCGGCCTTGGTCAGACGGCGCCGAACCCGGTGCTTACCACGATACGTTATTTCCGCGACGAGTACGAATCGCACATCCACGACAAATGGTGTAAAACGGGTATCTGCCGGGATCTGGCGAGTTTCGAGATCGACCCGGAGCTCTGCACCGGCTGTGGGGCGTGTGCCCGGGCCTGCCCCCAGAAGGCGATCTCGGGCGAGAAGAAAAAACCCCATGCGATTATCGAGGAACTCTGTATCCAATGCCGGTCCTGTTACGACCGCTGTAAATTCAATGCGGTGCTGATCCAGCCCACGAAAAAACTTGCGGGCGTGGCGGAGTCCGGAGAGGAGGGTGCCGAATAATGATCGAACTCGAGATTAACGGAAAGACCGTCCAGGCCGACGACGGCGATACGATCCTCAAAGCGGCCAAGAAGAACGGAATCAAGATCCCGAACCTGTGCTTCGACAAGCGGCTCCGCCCCTACGGGGGGTGCCGGCTTTGTGTGGTGGAGGTGGAAGGGTCCCCACGGCTCTTTGCTTCGTGTTCGACGCCGGTCCAGGCGAATATGAAGGTCCTTACCGATACGCCGAAACTCAAGAAGGCCCGGCAGACCGTACTCGAACTGCTTCTTGTTCACCATCCCCTCGACTGCCCGATCTGCGATAAGGCCGGCGAGTGCGATCTCCAGGATCTGGCCTACGAGTACGGAAAGCCCGAAGGGCGGTTCGTGCGGTGGCGCAAGGACCGGCCGGCGGATGTGCGGGGGCCGCTTATCGAGCTTAATTCGAACCGCTGTATCCTCTGCGGCAAGTGTGTCCGCGTCTGTTCGGAACACCAGGGCCGGGGGGCGCTGGGGTTCATGGGCCGTGGCTTCCCCACGGTGGTCACCCCGGCCTTCGGGGAGATACTCGAATGCGACTATTGCGGCCAG
>CAYYSS010000180.1:0-6054 GCA_964474325.1 uncultured Nitrospirota bacterium | reverse complement strand
ATGCGCCTGGTGAGCGAGGACGATCTTGCGGCGGTTCTCGAGCGCCAGCTTAACATCCGCTGCATTGCCCTCCATGACCGGAAACCGGAACCGGGGGCCCTGGAGGCCCTATCCGCCGACATGGCGAAGCACTATACCGTCTTCCCCATACGGGTAACCGGCAAGACGCTCACCCTGGCCATGGTGGACCCTCTTGACATCCCGACGATCGATGACCTGCAATTTCGCCTGGGGCTCCGCATCGTGCCGGCCCTTGCTCTGGAATCGGAGATTCTCCGGGCGATCTCCGTGTATTACGACGGCGTTGTACCCGACGAAGAACCCCAGCGGCGACGGTATGAGGACAAGAGCGCGGTCGGGAGCGAAACCGTTGCGGTGGAGACCATGCCCCGGAAGGCCTCTGAAAAAGCAGAATCTGCGGAGCGTACGGAAGGGCATCGACAGCCACCGACCCACAAAGAAGTCCTTGAAGCACTCGTAGACATCCTCATAGAAAAAGGAGTCGTCACAAAGGAGGAGTTGCTTCGCAGGTTAAAAGAGCCGTCCTGACGTCTTTGCCAAAAGCCGGAGGCGTCCCGCGTTATTCCGTGAGAAATGCGGGCTAAGACGAACCCGTCCCGTAAAGGGATCCAGGCAGTTGGTTGGCATCCTTGCTTTTTGCCGGATCGGCCGTCTGCAAAATGACGTCCTTTTCGGGAATGATGGTTGAGATGGCGTGTTTGTAAATAAGTTGCTGATTAGCGTCTTTCAGGAGTATGACGAAGCTGTCGAAGCCTTTTATCACGCCTTTTAGGCGAACGCCATTTACGAGAAACACGGTCAGGTTGATTCGTTCTTTTCGGAGTTGATTGAGATAGGCGTCCTGAAGGTTTTGGTTTTTTGCCATTTTTTCCCCCGTTTTAGTTATGTGAAATCGCGGCCGCTGTCCTCGCGGTCCTTTGTTTTCAGTATCAACCGTAAGACTTCATCAGTTTTCTGCAAGGTCGTGTGGCGGCGCGCGCCGACGGAACCATGGAAAAAAGCATTACATTCTCTCTTTGCGTTCTTTATCAACACGGTTTTTCCTCTCCTGGTCCTGCCTGCCGCTACGCTCCGCCTTGCCGTACTCCCCAATGCGTCGCATTGGGGCTATGTTCCTCTTGCTAAAGTAAAACTCTACGTCGGCGCCGGTATGGAGCAACGAATACGACCATACATGACCAGAGTAGAGAGAGCCCTCATTTCCGCAACCAACGGGGCTGAACGCCGGGTTAATAACCGTTTCTTTTCATTTAAGGATACCCATAATCGTGCAAATTCGCAAGCCGGTACTCGATGCGGGGAAGAATCTCCGCCGGACGGAGGTCCCGCTCAATAGACACCCAATGGGTCCCGGGCTCCGCTCGGAACCAGGTGAGCTGACGTTTTGCAAATCGCCGCGTGCGGACTTTAATGAGTTCAACAGCATCCTCGAGGGAGTCGTTTCCGTCGAGATAGGCGAGTAATTCCTTATATCCCAGCGCCTGCCGAGGTCCGCGGGCCAATTCGAACCGCCGTCGCAACTGTTGCACTTCGTCTAATAGGCCGGCCTCCATCATCGCGTCGACTCGCCGGTCGATCCTCTGATAGAGATGCTCCCGCGGACGGTCCAGGGCGACAATAGCGAGACGTTGAGAGGGTGCGTGGGTCTCACGGGTCTGTAACTCCGAGATAGGAACGCCCGTGAGTTCAAAGACCTCGAGGGCCCGCACGATGCGCCTGAGGTCTCCCGGCGCAATCTTCTTTGCGGCGGACGGATCAATCCCGCGCAACACCCCGTATAAGGCTCCGGTTCCCTTTTCGCGGGCCTCCCCCCGAAGACGGCGGCGAATGACCGGATCCGCGGGAGGGGCATTGAACAGCCCCCGGTTAAGCGCACGTAGATACAGGCCTGTCCCTCCCACGAAAAGGACGCTCCGGCCCCGGGAACGGATTTCGTTCATAGCCCGCTCGGCGTCCCTGCGATATCTGCCCACGCTGTACGTCACGGACGGGGGAACGACATCCACGAGGTGGTGGGGGATACGCCTTCTCTCCGCCGGGGTCGGTTTCGCCGTGCCGATATCCATGCCCTGATACACGAGCATTGAGTCCAGGCTCACGATTTCGGCGTCGAGTCGTTCGGCAAGGAGGAGGGAGAGTTCGGTCTTTCCGACCGCCGTAGGCCCGACGAGGGCAACCCCGGAAAAATCCCCAGCCACGGATAGACTCAGGTCCGCCGAAAAAGCCTTCTCAAATCCCCGTCGGCGAGGTGTATCCGTGTAGGTCGTCCGTGGGGACATGAGGTGGGGTCGTCGGTGTCGTTCAGTTCTTCCAACAGGCGGGCGACTTCAAGGGAATGCAGGGTGTAGCCGGCTTTCACGGCGTCGCGACATGCGAGGCGCGCGGCGACCGTCCGGCGGAAGTCCTCGGGAGCGGCATTCCGCCCGGTCCGAAGAACTTCCTCGAACTCCGCAAAAAAGCCCTCCAAATCGGCTCCCGCTAATTCCGCCGGGACCTCCCTAACCACTACCGTGTTGCCGCCGAAGTCGTCCACGATAATCCCGAATTCGGCCAGTATGGCCCGGCCGTCAAGCACCGCCGCATAGGCGCGAGGGTCCAGGGAACACTTGCGTGGCAGAAGCAGGCGTTCCGTCTGAAAACGTTTTTTGAGAAACCGCTCGTAGAGGATTCGCTCGTGTGCGGCGTGAAAGTCTATGACGGTGAGTCCGTCTCCCTCCGGAATTGCGATGAAGGCCCGTCCGGCAACGATGTGGGGAGGGGCGGATGCCGGTGCGGCCCGACCCCCCTCCGGTTCGCCGGCAAAAACCAGCGCCGGTGCGGTCGGGCCGGGGTGCTCCGTGTTTTCGCCGGATTCCCACGGCGCCCACCTGGTTTCCTCAGTCGGGGGACGGGTGGGTACGGGGGGGTGCATCTCCGGTCTACCGGGCGGGGAATGTACGCCGGAGAACCCTAAAATCGTTGGTTTGAGGGCGGCCTCCAGGTGCCGTTGTACCGTAGCGGGCTCGATGAATCGAACCTCCCGTTTTGCCGGATGAACATTAACGTCCACCCGGGAGGGATCAAGGGTGAGGTAGAGTACGTAGACCGGAAACCCCGCGCCCGGGGCAATACGGTCGAATACAGAAGCAATGGTGTGCTGAATAACCGGTGAACGCACCGGGCGGTCGTTGACGAAAAGGTATTGAACCCGGCGGTTCGAACGGAAATCCCGGCGGGATATGAAACCGGACACGTTCCATCCTTCGCCGGCCGTGGGCTCAAGGGCGACAAGGTTTCTGAAAAGTTCCTCCCCGAATATGCGACGGATGCGGTCGCCGTAGCCGTCGCAGGGTGACACGTCGAGAACGGTTCGCGCGCCGTTCCGCATGGTTATGGAACGGCGGAGGTCCACCAGTGCCCGCTGTGTCAACGCTTCCGTGCAGTGCCAGGTCTCGGTCGCGGTCGCCTTGAGGAATTTCTTCCTGGCCGGAGTGTTATAAAAGAGATTTTTTACATCAACCCGTGTTCCCGGCGCGGGCGCCGCCGGTTCGGCCGTAATCTCTTTTCCCCCTTCAATAATGACGCGATACCCTTCCGCGGCCCCTGCCGGGGTCGTCGTGAGTTCGACCCGGGACACCGAGGCGATAGCCGCCAAGGCCTCGCCCCGAAAGCCGAACGTAGCGACTGCCTGGAGGTCCCGGAGCGAGGAAATCTTACTTGTGGCATGACGGAGAAAGGCCCTTTTTGCGTCTTCCGGCGTCATTCCTTCTCCGTCGTCGCTCACCCGGATGAGATCTTTGCCGCCGTTTTCAATTTCTACGAGAATCGTCCGAGCTCCTGCATCGGCACTGTTTTCGACGAGTTCCTTGAGGGCCGACGCCGGACGTTCGACGACTTCTCCGGCGGCGATCTGGTTACGCAGGACTTCCGGCAGAAGATGTATCGCGCCCATGAACCTAATTATTGCAGCGTTGAACGGTGTTTTTCACCAAACGCGAACCCTGCGGCTCCTTCCCAACGCCTGCGATATGCGCTGGAAAAGGGTGTAATATGGTGTAATATATTGAAACATAATGTTTTTATCAAATGTCTGCGCCCTGGAGAAAACTATCCAGGATAGCCGGCAAGCACTGAATCTTACGGGTTTGAGGCCGCAAAAATCATCATTTGCCTCCGGGTCATCTTAAAGCACATCTTTAATGGGTGTGGGGTAACAATACGGTTTTAAAAAAAAAAAATAGAAAAAAAGCTTGACATGATGATGCGTCTTTGTTAAGAATGACGTATGTTTTTCTTTGGCGCACAGGCCATCGTGGGGGTGGATGTCGGTTCCCGCTACCTCAAGGCGGTTCATTTGAAGGAGACGTCAAAGGGTTTCGTCCTGGATAAGTACGCCGTTACCGCGCTTGCCCCCGAGTTGATCGTTGACGGTACCATTCTCGATTCGATACGGGTCGTCGACGGTTTCAAGGAACTTCTCGCCGAATTGAAAGTCAAGACGAAAAACGTCGCTCTTTCGGTCTCCGGGCACTCATCGGTTATCATCAAAAGGATTAATCTCCCGGAAATGACCGAAGAGGAACTCACGGAATCGATCAAATTCGAAGCGGAGCAGTATATCCCCTTCGATATCGAGGACGTTAATCTTGATTTTCAGATTATCGGTCCCGCGGAGAACCCGGGGCAGATGGAAGTCATAATCGTCGCCGTTAAGAAAGAAAAGATCGGTGAGTATGTCGGGGTTGTCCAGGAAGCGGGACTCACGCCGGCCATCGTGGATGTGGACGCGTTCGCGCTTGAGAATATTTACGAGATTAATTACCCGTTGGATCCGGAAAAAAACGTCGCGCTTCTCAATATCGGCGCGAGTACGATCAATCTGAATATCCTCAAGGGCGGGATTTCCGTTTTTACCCGCGACAGTTCCGTAGGCAGCAGTGTCCAGACGGAAGCCCTTCAGAAGGAACTCGCCTTGTCGTTCGAAGACGCGGAGGCGGCGAAACACGGCGAGATCCCGGAAGGTACGCTCCAGGAAGACGTGGACGCGGTTATATCCGCCGCGTCGGAGGACATCGTTAACGAGGTAAATCGCTCGCTCGATTATTTTCGAGGCGCGTTTATGCATGAAGAGATTCACCAGGTGTTGTTAAGCGGCGGTTGCGCCCTGGTCCGCGGGTTTCCCCAACTGCTCTCCGACGCCATCGGGATTGAAGTCGAACTCATGGATCCCTTCAGGAATATCGATATTCCCCGAGGTGTTGACAAAGACCGCATTCGGGAAATCGCTCCTTTGATGGCCGTTGCGACGGGTCTGGCGCTCAGGAGGATCGGCGACCGATGATTCGGGTTAATCTTCTCCCGGTAAAGCGCAGAAAAAAGGCGAAGCCGCTTCCCTCGTTCGTAATAGCGTTGGTCCTCGTACTGACATTTACGGCGGTCGGGATCGGTTGGACGACCTACTGGATCCAAGGAAAAATTGCGGAACTGAACGAAAAGATCGCCAAGGACGAGGCCCACCTCGAAGAACTGAAAATAATTGTTGCCGAAGTTGAAGACTACGAGAAAAATAATGCCGACTTTGAGCGAAAGAAGGAAGTTATTGAAAAGCTCAAACGGAACCAGAACGCACCGACGCGCTTCCTTCACGAGATAGCGGCTAATTTAGCAGACGGTGTATGGGTGTCAAGCATTAAGGAATCCGGATGGGCGGTGACCTTGAGGGGGTACGGGTTTTCCAATACCGACATCGTCAATTACATGGACAACCTGAAAAGTTCTCCGTACATAAACAATGTTGAGCTTGTCGAAACGAAACAAACGAAGCTTGGCGATGTTCGATTGTACAGCTTCGAAGCCCGTTTCAGGCTCAAGGTATAGAGTATATGAAGTTTAAAGGCCCCGATATCGATAAAATCCCCGTCTGGGGACGCGTCGCAATCGTTATTCTCATCCCCATTCTTGTCGGTGCGGCGTATTATTTTCTTTTCTATACGGAAAAACAAGAGGAGATTACCACGCTCGAACGAAAGATCGAAGATCTCCAGATTGAGATAG
>CAYYSS010000179.1:0-6100 GCA_964474325.1 uncultured Nitrospirota bacterium | reverse complement strand
CGATCTCGCTCGTACCGTCGGCATGTTTTCGTCCGTTACCGCCGACCGCCAACTGCCGACCGACTACCTTCCTCTCTCGGCCTCGTCCAAGGGGGGAACGAAGGAAGAAGTGAACGGCCTGGAAAAGACGTTGGCGGTTGGCAGTCGGCAGTCTTTGGAAGTAAGACGTGAGACGTTGTTCTATACTTCTAACTTTTAACTTCTTCCCTCTCCCTTCCAAAAGCCATTCACCCTTCACGATTCACCATTCACGTTTCACGGCCGTTGACCCCGAACCCTGTTTTATTTCGTGGCTGATTCAAGCCGCAGGGAATATCACGACACCCCCACGGCCCCCACGGCGACCCCGGCCCGCTCGCCGCAGAGTTTCATCACTTCCGTGGCTATCCTCTGCAGCGGAACACTCTTATCGACCCCCCCCATTTTGACCGCCTCGTGGGGCATACCGTAAACGACGCAAGTGTCTTCGTCCTGGCCTATGTTGTAAGATCCCGCGTCGTGCATCTCCTTCATGCCGCGGGCGCCGTCGTCGCCCATGCCCGTCATGATAACGCCGACGGCGTTCTTCCCCGCATACCGGGCGGCGGACCGGAACAGGACGTCCACCGAGGGCCGGTGCCGGCAAACCAGGGGGCCGTCTTTTACTTCGACGTAGTATCGGGCGCCGCTGCGCTTGAGCAGTGTATGTCTGTTCCCCGGAGCAATCAGCACCCTGCCGGGCAGGACGGTGTCGTTGTCTTTCGCCTCCTTTACCGTCACCAGGCAGAGATCATCGAGACGCCGGGAAAAGGCGGCGGTAAAATTCTCCGGCATGTGCTGTACCACAACTATGCCCGGGGCATCCCGGGGCAGTGCCCGGAGGAACTCGCGAAGGGCCTCGGTCCCCCCGGTCGAAGCCCCCACAACCACAATCTTCTCAGTGGTCCGTACCATGGCCCTTCCGGTCGGCTTCGCCATAACCGCGTCCGCCGTAAGTTTCTTCTGTATCTTGAGGGACCTTCCCGTGTAACGCCGTACCCTGGCCGAGGCGGCCGCCACAACCGAATCGCATACGCGGACCCGGGCCTCCTCGAGGAATTTCTTCGTGCCCATCCGCGGCTTGGTAATAATCTCCACCGCGCCGTATTCAAGGGCTTTCATGGCCGTTTCCGACCCCTTGTCGGTGAGACTCGAACACATCACCACCGGCAGGGGGTGCTGGGACATGATCTTTTTAAGAAACGTGAGCCCGTCCATGCGGGGCATCTCCACGTCGAGAGTGACGACGTCCGGGGCCTCCTGCCGCATGCGTTGCGCGGCGAGAAAAGGATCCGCGGCGGCGCCTATTACCTCGATACGCTTATCCGACGAAAGGATCTCTTCAAGGGTTTTTCTGACAACCGCCGAATCATCGACGATAAGAACGCGAACCGGTTTCGTCATATAACACCTCCCGCAAAGCCGCTTATTGCCTGCAGTACGCCGGGCACCTCCTCGTTCATCACGCGCAGGCGCTTGAGAAAAACATCCCCGGTATCCGAACAGAATATGATCTTCCTGCCCACATCCCCCCCCACATCGCACGCGCTCACGGGCATGCCGATCTCCCGGAGAGCATGGTAGGTCGCCTGTATGTTCTGTGCTCCCACGGAACTTCGGCCGTTGTCGTACCGACTCTGAAACATATCCGATCCGCCGAAGACCTTCGCCGTGACTCTTTTGAGGGCTATCCCCTCCTTTTCGAGACATCGAATCATCCGTTTAATCGAACAGTCCATGAAACGCAATCCGTCCGCACACGATCCATCGCAATGCCGACGACGGCCGCAGACCGGGAGAAGGCCGTGGCAAATAGCACCCATCCTCCATTCCGGTGCATACATTGTCACCGTTACGCATGAGCCGAGAACCGTCGTTATCCGCGCGGGCCTTCGGGCGAAATACATCTCGCCCGGTTTCAGGTAGACTTCCCGGAGGCCCGTTCTCCTCAACTGATTCTCCTGTAGACCGTAGGGGCAACCTGTGCAAGCGGCAGGTCCATGCCGTGAAGCGTTTCTGAATGGCCCATGAAGATATACCCCCCGGGCCGGAGGTGCCGGCAGAACCGTCGGATCAGCTTTTCCTGAGTCGGACGATCGAAATAGATGATGACGTTTCGACAGAAAATAACGTCCAGGGGTTCCCGCATACCGAAATCGTCGTCCATAAAATTAAGCCGCCTGAATTTCACGGTCGAACGTATTTCCGGCGCGACTTTCACTCGAGGGTTCGTCCTGTCTTTACTTCGAAGAAAATATTTTTTCCTCAACGCCGGCGGGACCGGAACTACCCGGTCTTCGGGATAAACCGCGTTGCGCGCGGTCTCGAGGACCTTTGTGGAAATATCCGTGGCCAGTACGACGTACGAGAAACGGGTGTATTGCAGGGCGATTTCGCTCAGTACGATGGCGAGCGTATAAGGTTCTTCACCGGTGGAACACCCCGCACTCCAGGCAGTGAATACCTGTTTCCTGCCGGCACCGTATCGCTCCAGGAGTTCGGGCACGGCGATTCGTGCGAGATAATCGAAATGTCCCGGCTCCCGGAAGAAGTCCGTCTTGTTTGTGGTTACTACGTCGATTATATGAATCCGTTCCGCGTCTCTGCCGCTGCTGCTGAACAGATACCTGCAATACTCCGAAAACGAGGACATACCGAGACTTCTCAGGCGTTTACGCAATCGCCCCTCGAGCATGACCTTCTTTGCGGGCGGTATCTTGATCCCGCATTCTTCCCGGATGAACGCGCTGAGCCGGGCGAACTCTTTTGCACTGAGGCGGCACGTGTTCGCTATCACTGTCGCTGTGGTTGTCACGACTTGTCACCTTCGCGTTGCCGGCCGGGCGCATGCAGGCCCCGGACCGGCAGGCAGGTACGTTCTTATCTCATTTCCACCGGGCTAGAAGCGTTCGAAATCGGCGTCGGCGGCCTTCGCCGCTACGTCCATATCCAGCGCAATGCCGCCTGACGCAGTGCTTTTCGGTAGATCTTCCGACCGGCGCGCCCCACCCTTGGCGGACGCCGGGAGGTTCTTGCTCCGTGGGGCGGTCTCGTGGGTTTGCACTGCCACGCTGCTGTCGAGTTTAAAGAACGCGACGGCACTCTGGAGTTGTGCCGCCTGTGACGAGAGTTCCTCCGCGGTCGACGCTATTTCCTCCGACGCCCCCGCGTTCTGCTGAATAACCTGATCGAGCTGCTGGATCGCCTTATTGATCTGCTCCGCACCCGTATCCTGCTCGTTCGAAGCAACACTGATTTCCTGTACCAGTTCAGCCGTATGCTGAATATCAGGAACGAGTTTGTCGAGCATGGCTCCGGCCTTTTCGGCGACTTCCACGCTTCGGGACGAAAGCTCGCTGATCTCCCTCGCCGCCGCCTGGCTTCTTTCCGCCAGTTTCCGCACCTCCGATGCAACCACGGCAAACCCCTTGCCGTGCTCCCCGGCCCGAGCCGCCTCAATGGCCGCGTTCAACGCAAGGAGGTTCGTCTGCCGGGCAATCTCTTCAATAATCGAAATCTTGTCCGCTATTTCCTTCATGGCGGTTACCGCCTCGCCCACCGCTTCCCCGCCTTCACGGGCGTCAGACGCCGCCTGTACCGCAATCTTTTCCGTCTGCTGGGCATTATCCGCATTCTGCTTTATATTCGACGCCATTTCCTCCATGCTCGACGAGGCTTCTTCCGCCGCCGCAGCCTGCTCCGTCGCCCCCTGACTCATTCGTTCAGACGACGCCGATAACTCCTGACTCCCCGACGCAACATTGTCGGAGGCAACCTTTATGTCCGATACGATTTCCCGGAGTTTCGCCGTCATATTCCGGAACGCCGTACTCAGTTTTCCAAACTCATCCTCCTGGTCGATATCGATTTCGGCATTCAGATTGCCGTCGGCGAGTTGACCGGCAAAGTCCGCGCTCGCCAACAGAGGCCTGGTTACGGAACGCATCAGGACGAATCCCGCAAGAGCCGCAACGAGAATCGCAACCATGCAGATAGCGGCCGCCGTGGTTTTCAGGTTGTCCACCGCATCGGCCACCGCTTTCAACTTTGTATCGACCTCGTTAACCTGCTCCTCCACAAAAGGAACCAACACCTTCTGGAGATCCGCCGACGCGCCGTCAAAGGATTCCATCATTTTATTGCCCGACGCCGGGCCACCGTCTACGTAGGCCCGGGCCATTGTTTTCCCAACCTCGTAATAGTTATCGAGGTTTACCTTTAATTCATCCAGTTCCTTGAGCCCCTCCGTGTTACCTTCCTCCTGAAACATTTCGCGGAACTTCGCCATTCCCGAGAGAAACGACTGATAGCTCTTTTCCGCTTCATCAAAACCGTCGTTCAATCCATCGAGCCCCCGCGTGGCCGATATGTCCGTGAGCCACTGCTGCATCTGGATCACGTCCCTGGTCATCTGCTCCGCAACGCCGGCAAACACCACGCTTTCTTCCCGGACGTGGTCCGCGTTGTTCTTGACGTTATTACTGACCTGATACGTCCAGACACCGATTATCCCCATCAATACAAGCGGAACACTGAAAGAAACAACGATTTTCGTGCTCACATTAAAGTCTTTCCATCTCATGCCTTCGCTCCTATCAGGGAAAATTCGTGTTATATGAGACGACTAATCGTCCATATCCATGTCGTCGGCGGAAGCTCCCCCTGCCTGCTGAACAGCAACCACTTCATCACTCGTAAAGATTTTGTCGATATCAAGAATGATAATGAACTGATCGTCCCGTTTACCCATCCCTGTGATGAACTCCGTATTAAGACTCGTACCGATCTTCGGGGCCGGTTCAATCGCCCCGGGATCAAGTTCGAACACTTCCTGAACCGAGTCTGCCAGCGCGCCTACCACCGCGGTCTCACCCTCGGACTCGATCTCGGTTATGACCACGCAGGTGTCGATCGTCTTTTCCGTGCCGGACATCCCGAACTTGAGCCGGAGATCCACCACCGGAACGACGCTCCCCCGCAGATTAATCACGCCCCGCATGAACGCAGGCGTCCTTGGAACCTTCGTGACCGTGGTGAATTCGAGCACCTCTCGAATCTTGGATATGTCTACGGCAAACACCTCTTCGCCCAGCGTAAACGTCAGATACTGCGTTGTTTCCGTAACATCGGCTACTGATACCATTTCCGTACCTCCTTTAGCGCTCGTGCACCGGGTTACAGGGGTTTCAAGGTTAGTAACGTTCAAATTCTCCGTCTTCGTCGCCCGGCTCGGAAGACAAATCCAATGCAACGCCCTTGGGCGTCTCGGTTGACGCGTCGGCGTGTTCGATACTGTCCCGCCCGCGTTGCGCATTTTCTACGGTGGTAACCGTTTTGCGGATCGCGGTTGCCTGCCTTTGCTGCGGCACCCCCGCGTCATCCAATTTGAAGAACCCTATAGCGTCCTGGAGATTCTGTGCCTGTGACGAGAGTTCCTCCGCGGTCGACGCCATTTCCTCCGACGCCCCCGCGTTCTGCTGAATAACCTGATCGAGCTGCTGGATCGCCTTATTGATCTGCTCCGCACCCGTATCCTGCTCGTTCGAAGCAACACTGATTTCCTGTACCAGTTCAGCCGTATGCTGAATATCAGGAACGAGTTTGTCGAGCATGGCTCCGGCCTTTTCGGCGACTTCCACGCTTCGGGACGAAAGCTCGCTGATCTCCCTCGCCGCCGCCTGGCTTCTTTCCGCCAGTTTCCGCACCTCCGATGCAACCACGGCAAACCCCTTGCCGTGCTCCCCGGCCCGAGCCGCCTCAATGGCCGCGTTCAACGCAAGGAGGTTCGTCTGCCGGGCAATCTCTTCAATAATCGAAATCTTGTCCGCTATTTCCTTCATGGCGGTTACCGCCTCGCCCACCGCTTCCCCGCCTTCACGGGCGTCAGACGCCGCCTGTACCGCAATCTTTTCCGTCTGCTGGGCATTATCCGCATTCTGCTTTATATTCGACGCCATTTCCTCCATGCTCGACGAGGCTTCTTCCGCCGCCGCAGCCTGCTCCGTCGCCCCCTGACTCATTCGTTCAGACGACGCCGATAACTCCTGACTCCCCGACGCAACATTGTCGGAGGCAACCTTTA
>CAYYSS010000178.1:0-6106 GCA_964474325.1 uncultured Nitrospirota bacterium | reverse complement strand
GTTGCCGATATCAGAAGATACACCATTGCCCAGGGTGACGGTAAGGTCAAGGCTGGCGGCACACCGGGCCAGCCGTAGGCATGATTCAAGTCCCCGGTGTTTGAAAAGTTTCAGCTTGACGGCGGTACAGCCTATGTCACGGGCACGCACGATGGAAGCCTCGTCGTAGATGGACTCGTCCAGCATCAACGGAAAGTCGACAACACGGCAGAGCCTTTCCATGCCACTCCAGTCGTCGGCCTTGAGAGGTTGCTCCAGCCAGAGGAGCGAAGACCGGGGTTGTTTTTCGAAGCTGGAACAGAAGGTGACGACTTCGTCGTAAGTATACGCCTGGTTGGCATCAAACCGGAACGTGCACTCTTCGGAATAACGATCCAATAAATAACGTGCGGTAAAAATGTCGCTCCGCACGTCACGGCCCGTCTTGACCTTGAAATGACGGTACCCCTGGGCCAATCCGAGCTCGACTTGCTCAGTCAATTCCCTGGCACTGGCCTGAGCGGCAATCGGAAAGACCAAAGGCAGAGGCTCAAGGCAAACGGAATCGTTATTCCAGAGCCGAAAATCCAA
This sequence comes from uncultured Nitrospirota bacterium, assembly GCA_964474325.1. Lineage (GTDB taxonomy): Bacteria > Nitrospirota > Thermodesulfovibrionia > SZUA-242 > CAYYSS01 > CAYYSS01. Next base: position 5,536 of record CAYYSS010000178.1, on the reverse strand, counting down.
AGCGGCGCCGATCGCGGATACGGCGAATGGCGCCTTGTGGGCATTCTGCGCAAGGAAGGATTGAACCGCAACTACGTCCATGACGCGGCACGTGCGGCAGAACCAGGCAAGAAAGGCGAGAATGTCCGCGGCGTTCTCCTGTCCATACCCAGGCAACGGCACCGCTTCGCCGAGACCCATGTGGCCGTTACTGTCCTTGATCCAAACCCATACCGATTCAATCCGCTCAACCTTTCGAAAGGATAGCACGTACGGCGCAAGAAGATCCCTTTGAATCAACCCGTATCTCAAATCAGAAATACCGACCCGTTCGTAGGACATAACAATACCTCACTGTGGAGCCAACCGACCGCGGGCTTGGCGAGCCCAACGAAGAAGTCGTTTGCGAGTAGCGGCTTGGCGCAGTTCGAGCTGTGATTTTTCATTGTCCTTGGCGGCGCTGACTACGTAGCCGACGGGCTTGTATGTGCTCATGGTGCCGCCAAGGACGGCGTTAGAAAGGCGAGCGGCGCCAAGACGACCGGCGGCGGAGAGAAAACGCTCGAAGTCATTGTCTACGTCGTCACTATTTACCACGGCACCGTCAGTCATATCCGCGACGATGGGCTTCGCGATGACGGTTTGATGCCTGATCAACGAAGTAATCATCCTAATTTCGGAATATTCCCGAGTCCCTGTCTCCCGGTAAACAAGTGGTGATACCATCACGTCGGAAAGCGCATAGTCGCCCCTTCGCAGGTACCGGGTCCGCTCCATGAAGACTTGGTAATTCGTCGCGAGATTAGCGTGTTTATTGCTCGAGAAAACCACGGGAACCAGGCCGTCGTGATCGAGCAGTTGCGGATGAATCGCGGCGAAATCGTCACCGATGATTCTGCATCGGTAAATTTCGTCGTCGTCGATTTCCTTGGGACAGACGTCGCAAGCCAAGCAACGTGTCAAGTTGAGGCGAGTGGCGTCGATCATGGTTGCCTCTATCCGTGACTCAAATCGCTCGATCAACGATGCTACGTGACGGGCCGCCAAGCCGTCAAGATCCTGAAGTATCACAAAAAGAATCCGAGTTTTGCCGATTAGCTGCGGCGCAGGTTCGAGCATTCGAAGGAGGTTTGCCAAGCGCCGTCCTACACCCTTGGAGGTTGCCAAACCGTACGTGTCGGCCGGGATACTGCCAAGATCGCCCGCATGACATGTACCCCCGTACTGGGAAGTGGTCTCGCTGTCGTTGCCTACGGCGAAGAAACCCAAAGAGACCATGTCGAGGATCTGATAAATTAGTGTTGTTTCTTGTCCCCCATTTCTCTTGGCCCCCACGGAAATGCCTCCGTACAGGCGACCGTCGAGTTTTTGACGGAGTTCACGATCACGGCGAATGAGCCATACTAGTTCATGGATCAAGCTACCTCGATCCCCAAAATACACGGGACCGGAAAACAGCAAAGCGTCTGCTGTAAGGAGCCGTTCCTTCAATGAAGATATGTTCCGGGACTCCTGGGAAGGCAGAAAATAGTCTCTCAGGGAACAGAAGTCTATTTCTGCACCTTCCTGTGCGGCCTTCCATAACGCGGCCGCTAGGGCGACCTCGGAATTGCTAAGTCCCCTACGCGTTGCGCGCCTCGAGAGGATCCGGTGAAGCTCCCACAACGCGGGGGGTAGGTTTCGCGGAGCTTCCGCGTCACGGGGGCCGGAAAGGGTCGTCAACAGAGTGAGATATTCCCGCAGTTGCGCTTCGTCGCAGATGCTTTGCAGATCGCGTAGAAGGAAACGGCCGAGGCGCGCGTCAACGATGTTCCTCAAACTTCCGGCTATGCCGAGAATTTTGCGTCCCATGACAATACGTTACCTTTCCGTCGTGCCGGTGTGTGATACCGGGACACTGTGAGAGCCTGGTGACGGCTCATGTCGTTAATCGATGAATGTTTCAAGCCACAACTCCACCGTGACCAAGAGCCAAAGCTTTGAATGAGAAGCCTTGCCACTGTCAAAGTCGTTCACAAGCTCGTCGATTCGTTGCGCGTCAAATATCCCGCGGTTCTTAACCTCTCGTATCTTTTGGTTAATAAGCGGCCGTAATCGCGACCTCATCCAAAGATCCATGGGCATTGCAAAGCCTTTCTTGGGCATGTTGAGGCAAGACGAATGAATGTATTTCTCAGCGATCTTCCGTAACACGTATTTACCATGGCCGTCCTTGTGCTTGATGGACCAAGGCATCCGACAGGCCAGCTCAACCAATTCGTGGTCGAGAAATGGGAAACGCGCCTCCAGGGAAAAACGCATGGTGAACTGGTCGCTGCGGTAAACATGGTGATTGCCGATGTAATGAACCATGTCCATATACGAGAGGGCTTCCTCCGGAGAGGAAAATCGGCGTGGCTCAATGTCGTAATATCGGCGCAACGTGGCGCTGGTGTCCCAGGTCTCGGTCATGCCTTTGTTGAAAAGCCGGTGTTTCTCCTTCTCTCCGAAAGGGGAGAAGATATTGACGTAGTACTCGACGATGTCCCGGCTTGCCATGATCCGCACCAATCGAGCGAGACGATTCTTCAGCGGCAACATCGTGGCCAAAGCCGCCGCCGCCCTCAGTCGCCCAAGAAGCGGAAGCCAGCGCTCGCGACTGTAACCAGCCAAGAGCTCGTCGCCGCCAAGGCCGTTCAAGACGACGGTTGTGGCGTGTTTCTTCGCCAGTCGGGATATGACATAGGTGGGACCGAGGGACGGAAACGGTTCTTCGTAGCAACGGATTATCTCGTCAAGTCTATTCAGAAGGTCTTGCGGGTCGGACCGTTCGATGATGTGGTCCATATTATACATGGCCGCTGTGGCCTGCGCCTGTGGCAATTCGTCCAGATCGGGAGTAGCATCGCCGTGAACGAGGGTGAACGCCTTAATGCCGGGGTGCATGATAGAGGCAAGGGCTGAGATTGTTGTGGAATCGAGGCCCCCGCTCATGAAAGTGCCGACCGGGACATCCGCCACGAGACGCCGCTTCACAGCTCTTCTCAATAGTTGTTCGAATGCTTCAATCCACTCACGGTCGGTTTTCTCGAAATCGACCTGTCCGACGGGCATTCGCCAATAACAGCTCTTGCGAATCCGGCCGTCCGACGGGCGAATGGCCAGCCAATGAGCCTGGTCGAGGGCACGTACTCCCTTGAAGCACGTCATGGGTCGCGGAGCACACGAGAGACTCAGAGCGTGATAGATGCCCTCCCATTCGGGCTCGGGTACGTAAAGTCCGGAGGCAATCACTGTTTTGATATCGGAGGCGAAAAGAAAAAACTCATCTGTGAGATAGTAGTAAAAAGGCTTGATCCCAATCCGGTCGCGAGCACAGAAGAGTTCTTGTTTGCCGTCGTCCCAGATCGCAAAGGCCCACATGCCGTTAAACCTGTCCAGGCAACCAGGCCCCCAACGGCGATACGCCTTAATGATGACCTCAGTATCGGTTTCGCTAGAAAAACTCTCCCCCAGGGATCGTAGCTCATCGCGAATCTCGCGAAAATTGTAGACCTCACCATTGTAGACGATCCAGTAACGGCCGTCGTCGGTACACATCGGCTGATGGCCGGCGTGGCTGAGGTCAAGGACGGCGAGGCGGCGATGAACAAGGCCGAGAAAGGAGTTTTTCGGAAAAGTTCCGGCAAGGTTACCACTTGGGGAATAAGGGAAATCTGTATCGAAGATATCTCCGGGCGTATCGCTCCCGCCCAAAACAATCGCCTTGGTACCCGGTGGGCGGCGGAGGAACACGTACCCTTCATCGTCAGGGCCGCGCCGGCGCATCATCGTGGCCATCGCACCGAAGTCGGTTTGGGCCGGAATAACGCCGGCAAACGAGAGGATTCCCGCAATTCCGCACATATCAGGCTCTCACCAAGGGGTTGAGATAAACGGGCAGTGTATTCAGGCTGGCGTCGCAATACATAACGTCCTTCAGCCACTTGACAAAAAGGTATTTGTAATCGGCAGCGGTCTTCATCGCCTTCCCGCTCGAGTGCGGTAGTGTATCCAGAACGGAGGGACCGTACCCCAGTCCGTCCACCGCCTCTACAAAGGAGATAGGGGCGACGTCGAAGAGCTTTGCATATTTATCGTTTATCCTCATGTTGCGCAAAACGGACATGAATGTGAGTTCATCGTCGGTAAGTTGTTTGCGGTTGGCATCGCCGACAACGCCGTAATCGGTAATCGACCAAGTCGTGAGCTTCTTGGAATGTATTTTCCGGTACTGGTTTTTTTCGTAACCGCTTTGAAGTTCGGCGGGAGAAATGGCCCGGCCCGTAATCTTTTCGATGAGTGCGGCGGCGATCGCAAACGGCGTCTCGGTTAAATCTTCATATCTGACGAGAATAATTCGGTCAAGGGCGCGATATTTATAGTATTTAGCGACATCAACAAGCCAGGTGGCCAAGGCGATAAAAGGAGAAAACCTTTTGAGAAGGGACGAGGTGACATACAGGGGATTGCGAACGAGATGGATAAAGTAGCTGTCCGGGAAGGATGCAAGAAATTCCGGGATGCAGTTAATGTTCTGCGGAGTCTTATCAAAAAGAACGCCACCCTCGTCTTTGCCGCGCAGGGCCAGGAAATGGCAGGCAAATTGCTCGGCGAATGCCCGAACGGTCTGGGAACGTGCAACAATGCTCTCGAATGTTGCTATATCCAAACCATAGCTGTACAGCCGTGTAAAATTCAGGCCGTTACGTGCGACATAAATGGACGAGGCGGGTGAAGACCGTTTCCCGCGGTCGCGGTAATCTTCAAACGAGTATATGTTTCGGTCGGAAAAGAGATTCAACTCCACGCCGCAGGCGGAATGCCTGCTACTATCGAGTAAATCAGCGAGTAAGGTACTACCGGAGCTGGGGGAATTACCGATAAGGACAATCATTCCGTCTCCTTATTCTGTCGACATCGGCCGGAGCATTCGGAAGATTATCGCATTCATCGCCAGGTAGTAGATACCGGCTGAGATGGACAGGGCCCAGAGCATGTTACGGGGATCGTCACGAAACAGGTACATGAAAATAAACCGCAGCGGCAAAGATGCACTACGGAGAAATAAGGTGGTTTCCTGGCGGTTGATAATGGATAAACTGGTGCTGACCGGTGCGGTCAAGAACTCGAAGAACTTCCAAAACATGATGATGCGAAGAATACTTCCGACTTCCGTCCAGTGTTCACCCAGAAAGAGTGTGATAACGGACGGGGCGAGCAGAAAGACGATCACCGCGGATGGGAAACCGAGGCAGAACAATTTCTTCACGGTCCCCATGTAGAGCGCCAGAAGCTTTCCGCGTCCCTCGTGGAACGCTTCCGAGCCCGCCTGCAGGTAGACCTGGGAAATTGAATTGGTAACCAACCCCATGGGTTGTGTAATCAGGCGATTGGCCAACATATAGAAACCGATAATTTCAGCGCCGGAATACTTCGCCAGCATGAAGACGGGTAGCTCAAGCGACAGCGTGTTGAGAAAAACGCCCGGGGCATTGAAAACGGGAAACTTGCGGTACTTGACGGCCGCATTCCAAAG
>CAYYSS010000177.1:0-6114 GCA_964474325.1 uncultured Nitrospirota bacterium | reverse complement strand
GGGCACACGAAGGCGGGCGAACTCGTGGCCCGGGCGGTCTACGAAGCGGTCCGCGAGGCAGTGCGGCGGCAAAACGGTCTCACCCCCGACCGGCCCGCCCTTGCCCGCCTGCACGAGCGGGGTATCGATCTCGAAAGGATCGTTTCACCGGCCGCCTGCCCGGTCACCGAATCCCGTAAGACGCTTGTCGCACGCATGGAACGTCTGCTTGAAACACCCCGTTACGCGGGGTTTCTCCAGGCGGCTTTCGCCCTGGCCGACGGCCGCCGGGCCGGGCTCATCCGGGATCTTTCGGCATTTCGGGCGTGGTCGCACGCGACGGCCGAGGAGATCGCGGGCGATACCGTACCTGACGGGCCCCTGCTCGAACCCGGGAACATGCCGGAGGCCGTTTATTCAGCCGTGAACGCCCTGGCGACCGGGGCCTGCTACCGTCCGGGACCGTAGAGACGAAGGAGGTCAGAGGCATGTGGGACATATTCCAGAGCGGCGGACCGGTCATGTGGCCGCTCCTTGCGTGCTCGGTGATCGCGCTTATGGTTGTGATCGAGCGGGCGATCTTCTGGGCGGAGATCAATAAGACTCGGAATAGGGCCCTGGTGACGGAGGTCCTTGAACTCTGCCGGCACGCCGACTGGGATACGGTCCGATCCCGTTGCTCCGACTCGGGCGACTATATTATCCGCGTACTCGTAAGCGGGATACTCCACCGGGAGTTCTCCATGATTAAGGCCATGGAGGCCGCCGCGTCCGACGAAATCAAGGCGATGCGCCGAGGCATGGTCGTACTTGACACCATGATCACCGTGGCTCCCCTTCTCGGGATCTTCGGCACGGTCCTCGGCATCATTTCCTCCTTCGACGTCCTCGGCAGTTCCGGCATCGAACACCCCGAGATCGTCACGGGCGGAATAGCCCAGGCGCTGATAACCACGGCGACGGGTCTCGGTATTGCCATCTTTTCGGTCTTCCCGTACAACTATTTCAATACCCGGATCGAAGACGCGGCACACCTTATCGAGAAGTACGCCACAAGCCTCGAGATCGTGCACCAGAAACTCGAACAGTCCGACGTTACGGCAACGGAACCATGAAGATCACAACGGGCATAGCGCGGCCGGCACGGATCGAAATACTGCCCCTTATCGATATCGTGTTTCTGCTCCTCGTGTTCTTCATTTACGCCATGCTCTCCATGGCGGTCCACCGGGGTATGCCCGTGACCCTGCCCGCGTCTGAAACCGCACGGCCGGACAAGAAACTCGAACTCTCCGTCTCGCTCCACCGCGACGGTACCGTCTTTCTCGACCGGCGGCCGGTGTCCTTATCCGAACTCACCGCCGCCATCATCGAGGCGAGGACCGGATCGCGTAAAAACGGCGTCCTCGTCTTCGCGGATAAAGACGTCTCCTACCAGCGTCTCTTCCGGGTACTCGACCGGATACGGGAAGCAGGGATCGAGCGCATTTCGCTTCAGGCCGAAGCGGACGAGGGAGCGTCGCGGTGAACCGGCTTGCCGTGGCGGGCGGAATCGCCGTCGGTGTCCATACACTTGTTCTGACGATCTCGTTTCCCGCGCTCACCCCGCGGCACGATCAAAAACGCCGGGCCCATGCGGTAACGGTAACCCTGGGCCGGCGTCCTCCGAAGCCTGCAGCTATAGTGCGCCCTGCAGCTACGGAGCGCATAGTGAAACCGAAACCGAAACATCTCCCGGTACACTCGGCACCCCCGAAGGCCCGCTCGGGCCCGGTACGGAAACCGGAACCCGTACCGGAGCCCGTTGCGAAAGCGGAGGCGGAAACCCCCGTGATTCCTCCCGAGTTACACGCAGACCCGGTTCCCGTTGCGCGCACCCGGCCGGCCGTGAAAACTACCCGGCAACCCGGGGACGACGCGCCGGCTCCGGTACCGTCTTCGCCCGCTGACCCGTTCCCGGATTCCACGGCGGGCCTGCGCGAGGCGACGCCGCTTTACCGGGTAAACCGGCCGCCCCGGTACCCGCGGCTTGCACGGCGGCGCGGCTGGGAAGGTGTGGTCCTGCTCGACGTGGCCGTCTCGGCCGAAGGACGCGTGGGAGACGTTTCCGTGAACCGCTCGAGCGGGTTTCCCGTTCTGGACGATGAGGCCGTCCGGGCCGTCCGGCAATGGCGGTTTGAACCGGGACGCAGACAGGGCCGTCCGGCGGCGATGCAGGTACAGGTGCCGATACGGTTCCGGTTGAAAGAGGGCAAGAAGTGAGAAGGGAGAAGGGAGACGTGAGACGGAAAGGCCCGGAAAAGATGTCGGCGGTTCCGGTTCAACATTCACGGCCGCAACCCCGGCACCCGCGCCCCCGGCTTTTGGCGCTTGCCGGCCTCATTTTTCTTCTCACCCCGTACGTCTCTCTTCTCTCGGACGTCTCCGCCCGCACCCTTATCGATCAAGCCGGTGAACTTCGGAAAATTCCGGATAATCCCCGCCGTATCGTGGCCCTGGCCCCCAGCGTTGCCGAAATGATCTTCATCCTCGGCCGGGGCGACCGGCTTGTTGCGGCAACCCAGTACAGCAATCATCCCCCGGCGGCCCGGACGCTCCCCCGGGTGGGGTCCTACGCCCGCCTCGACGTGGAACGGGTGGCATCCTTCGGGCCCGATCTCTGTCTGGCCATAAAGGACGGAAATCCCCGGCACCTGGTGAGGAAAATCGAAGCCCTGGGTATCCCCGTCTTCGCGATCAATCCCCGGAGCCTCACGGGTATCATGGAAGCCATCGAACAGCTCGGTGTGGTCGTAAACGCCGAAGAGAAGGCCGCAGGTATCGTTGCCGATATGCGGAAAAGAATCTCGGCCGTACGCCGCCGGGTGGCGGAGACCCATGATCGACCCAGGGTATTTTTCCAGATCGACGCTTCGCCCATCGTGGCGGCGGGGACGGAAACCTTCATACACGAACTGATCGAGACCGCCGGGGGAATCAATACCACGAAAGGATCCGTTGCCTACCCGCGTCTCTCCTGGGAGGAAGTCCTCGCCCTCCGGCCCGAAGTGGCCGTTATTACCTCCATGGCGGGAGGGATGTCTCCGGAGACCCTCCTTGCCGCCTGGCGGCGGTGGCCCCGGATATCCGCGGTTGCCCGGGGGCGGGTCCACGTGGTCGACGCCGATCTCTTCGATCGCCCCACTCCCCGGATTCTCGACGGGCTCGAAACCCTGCTCGAGATTATTCACCCCCGGCGTACCCGGGAGGAAACGACCCCGTGAACACGAGGGAAACCTTCCGCCCGATCGTCCCCCGGCTCGTCCTGCTCACGGCGCTCCTCGCGACGTTTCTCGGGTTTTCGGTGGTCGTGGGCATTTCCCTCGGCTCGTCGAGCCGGGACATGGCCGAGGCCCTGCGGGTCCTTCTGGCCGGACCGAACGATCCTTCCACGGCAGCGGCCATTATATGGAAAATCCGCCTGCCCCGGGTCGGCCTTGCAGGGATCGTCGGCGCGATCCTCGCCCTCGGGGGTCTCGTGTTTCAGGCGATTCTCAGAAACCCCTTGGCTGAACCGTATATCCTCGGGATCTCCGGCGGCTCCGCCATCGGGGCGATTATCGGGATCATCGGGGGACTCGCCGCCTTTCCCGGAATTACCCTGTCGGCCTTCACCGGGGCGATGCTCGTTCTCTCCATCATCCTCTTTCTCGCCGGCGGGACCACCGGACGGAAAGATTCCCTGCTCCTGGGCGGCGTTATGATGAACGCCTTCTGCGGCGCGGTCATCATGTTCCTCATCGCAATCAGCCGTTCGAGCGAGATGCGGCAGATTTTCTACTGGCTCATGGGGGACCTCTCCATGGCACAGCCGAAACAGATCTGGATCCCGGCCCTGGCGTTACCCGGCATGGGAATCGTCTTCGTGCTTGCACGGCCCATGAACCTTCTTCTCCTGGGGACGGAATCGGCCGAATCCATGGGTGTCGACGTCCGGCGCCTCACCACGGTCCTTCTCGTCGTAACGTCGTTCATGGTAAGCCTTGCGGTCTGCCAGTCGGGGCTCGTGGGGTTCGTGGGTCTACTCGTGCCCCACGTCTTTCGTCTTCTCCTGGGTTCGGACCACCGGCTCCTGGTGCCCGCCTGCACCCTCGGCGGCGCCGGATATCTGATCCTGTGTGATATGCTGGCCCGGACACTTCCGCCCGAGGGTGAGATGCCCGTGGGGATTATCACCGCCCTTATCGGCGCGCCGCTTTTCGTGCTGCTTCTCTGGAGGTCCCGGCGGTGAACGCGGTACGCGTCAACGACATCCGGGTCGCCTACGGCGATCGAGCCGTTCTTTCCGGCGTTTCGTTCGACGTAACCCCCGGCGAGTTCTTCGTGGTGATCGGCCCGAACGGGGCCGGAAAGACCACCTTGGTACGGGTCCTTGCGGGCCTTCTCAAAACATCCCTCGGTACGGCCTCCCTTTTCGACCGGCCGATCGGGGCCTACTCCCGGCGGGAACTTTCCCGGATTACCGCTTTGGTCCCCCAGGTCCTGCCCGCGGAATTCCCGTTCACGGTGGCTGAAACGGTCCTTATGGGACGGTCCCCGTATCTTTCCCTGGCGGGTATCGAGACCCGGAAGGATTACGCCGTCGCCGAAGAGGCAATGCGCTTTACCGATGTAAGCCGTCTCGCCGGGCAGCGGCTCGACCGCCTGAGCGGCGGCGAACTTCAACGGGTGATTATCGCCCGGGCGATCTGCCAGGAGCCCCGGATTATTCTGCTCGACGAACCGACCGCCTCTCTCGACCCGGCCCATCAGACCCGCATCATGGACCTCATGGAGCGCCTGCGTGGGGAACGGGGGACAACCGTGGTGATGATCTCCCACGACCTGAACCTGGCGGCCCTGTACGGCGACCGTATCCTGCTTCTCAAAGACGGTCGTATGGAACGGATAGGAGATCCCCGGGACGTCCTCCGGGCCGAACATCTGGAACGAGCCTACGGCTGTCCTTTGCTGGTGGATTCAAACCCCCTCGGGGGGGTGCCGCGGATCACGCCGATACCGGAAAAATTCAGGGGGAAGGTTCTATGAACGGATTCATTGTGGCCGCACCCCGTTCCGGTTCCGGGAAAAGCACCGTCACGCTGGGGCTTCTCGGCGCCCTCCGGAATCGTGGCCTCCGGGTCCGGGCCTTCAAATGCGGCCCGGATTTCATCGACCCGACGCTGCACCGGGTCGTTACGGGGGAGACGTCCTGGAACCTGGATATCGCCATGTGCGGACGCGATTACACGGCCGACCTTTTCCGGCGATATTCCGAAGGCGCCGATATCGTCGTGGTGGAAGGGGTCATGGGGCTTTTCGACGGTGGAACCGGCAGCACGGCTGAACTGGCGAAAACCCTCGGACTGCCCGTCGTACTCGTGGTGGACGCGGGCGGGATGGCCGAAAGTGCTGCGGCCCTGGTCGCCGGTTTTGCAGACCACGACCCGGAACTCGCACTGGCGGGCGTCATTTTCAACCGGGTGGGAGGGGAACGTCACGAAACCCTTCTCAGGGAAGCGGTCGCGGCCTTCACCTCCGTACCGGTGCTTGGAGTTGTCCCGAAGAACCGCGTCTACCGTATCCGCCACCGCCACCTGGGACTCGTCATGGGTCACGAAGCGGCCGCAGGGGAAACGGACCTGGAAAACCTCGCCCGTACGGTGGCGGACGCCGTGGACCTGGACCGCCTGACCGGCCTTGAGATACCGGCGGCGGCACCCGGGGTCGCCCGACGGATACCGGCCGGAACCCCGCCCCGGCGCTCTTCGGACGCCCCCGTGATAGCCGTGGCCCGGGACGAAGCCTTCTGTTTCTGTTACGAAGACAACCTGGAGCTTTTCCGGGCGGCGGGGGCCCGCATCGAGTTTTTCAGTCCGCTCACCGACAGGGAGCTTCCGCCTGCAACCCGGGTTCTCTATCTTCCGGGCGGCTACCCGGAACTCTACGCCGAGCGGCTCTCTGCAAACCATACCATGCTCCGTCGGATCAAAGCCTGGTGCGACGGCGGGGGACCGACGTGGGCCGAGTGCGGGGGGTTCATGACCCTGAGCAAGGGAATCGTCGATTTCGACGGCCGGTTCTTTCCCATGGCAGGGGTTTTCCCGGTACGGTCCC
>CAYYSS010000176.1:0-6114 GCA_964474325.1 uncultured Nitrospirota bacterium | reverse complement strand
CGTGTTGCGTATTTTTTTGAGGCCGCCGGCCCCGTATTTTATGCAACTGTAAGGTTTATCCTTATCTGTTGCGTGACATCAAAATCAACCGCCCCAATCAGGTCCGGCGTGCTGCTATCAGTGAAATACGAATGTATTTTCCTTCATGCCTTTGAAAGCGGAAGCGAGGCCGGGGAAGGGCTGAAGCGCTGGATCGACTTTTACAATAAGCACCGCCCACACTCGAGTCCGGACGGCAAAACCCCGGCCGTGCCCAGGCTATACCGGACCGGCCATAAAACCGGCGGCATAAACATGACGGCTTTCCACCTTGTTTTCGCCGCCAAACTGTCCAACGATTGGGGACCACCTCTGTTCACTTCCCGACCGCGTTGACAGGGGCGGTGCCCGTTGGTATAGTTAGCGAAATCGGGCACGTACCGTACGGAATGCGTTTGATTGCAGGGACGTTCGCAGCCCGTGCCGGAAGACGTTTGTTCGTTGGGAGGAAACGTGGAAGAGACAATGTATTGCCTCTGTTGCGACGAGGACGTTCCGTTTAACCGGATCGAACGGGTCGGTCGCGTGGACCTCAACTGTGTTCACTGCGGGTTTCCGGTCGCCGTGGAGGAGAAGAAAAAAAAGTCGCCTGCGCCGGCCCCGGGACCTCCGAAGGAGCCCGTAGAAACGTCGCCTGATGCCTCCCCCCGGCCCGCGCCGGGGCGGACGGCTCCTGCTGCGGCGCGACCCGCCGAGCGTCTCAGGCACGTCCTCGTTGCGGACGACTCCAAGTTCACCCGACGCATCATCCAGGAACTATTACTGGAAAAAGGATTTGCCGAACTGGTCGACGATTTCGAAAACGGGCTCGGGCTCACGTCGGCCTTTGCAAAAATCATTGCCGACGGCAGGAGGGTCGACGCCGTGGTGGTCGATATCAACATGCCGGAGATGGACGGGATAACCGCCGCAAGGCTTATACGGGGTATCGAAAGCCAGAACGATCTGAAGAAATCCCCGATTATTTTCTTTTCGGCGGTTAAAGCCGACGAGAACCTGCGTCGACAGATGCAGCGCCTCGCGCCTGCATGGTACGTCAATAAGGGATCCGATCCGGATCCCGACAGGTTGGCGGAACGGGTTGAAGGACTGCTGGGGCAAGTTCTCACATGATCCTGTTCCGAAGTCGGTACCGGGTACGAGACTGCGGCCGCGTTCTCGTAGTACTCGGGATGTTTCTTGTTGCCGTTGCTTGTCGGGAAGGGGGGGCGCGGGGAACGACATCGTCGACCCCCGAGGGTAATGGCCGCTTAAGCGAAAACGGGAAAACGGTTGCTTTTCTCGGGACCCACCCGGACCCGCCGAAGGCCCTCGAAAAAACTACCTTCGTCGTGGCGTTTTCCTCGGCGCCGGACGAGGAGAGCCGGGTCGTCCTCGACCTGAGCATGCCGGCTATGTATCACGGGGAAAACCGCCCGACGTGTGCTCGTACGGAAGGGACGGAGTACCTTTGCACAGGCTATTTCGTCATGGGCGGGGCCTGGGAAGTGGCGGTGGAAGTGGACGGCACGCCCCTTCGTACCTTTACGCTCAACGTCAGGGAATAACCTCAGGGCGCGAGGCAATGGGCGATGGGCGAGGGGATAGTGGCTCGTTGCTCGTGGCTAGGGGAACGGCCAACGGCCAACATTTCTCCCTCTCCCCTCCGACTGCCGACCGCCTGCCGCGGCGTAGCCTTCGGCGAAGACGGGTGCGTATTCTTTTGATCCCGCCGGACCCTTCTCCAAGAATCTTTTGCAATGTTGAGGATAAGTCAGCCGAAGCCTCGACGGCGAGCGGTGATCGACGCCGAAAAACCGCCTAACATGCTTTAAAATCGACGATTTCCGTATTGGCGCCGCTTGCGCGCCGTGGGGGAATGCCGTACAATACTTCACACGATGACCGGTGCGTATCTCGACTATCTCGCAGTGGAAAAAGGGCTCTCGGAAGAGACTTTGAAGGCCTACCGGGGGGATCTCGCCCGTTTCGGCGTCTTTCTGAAAAAGCGTGGAACGGACCTCGTTGCGTTTTCGGTCGACCACGTGCGGGACTATATACTCGGGCTCCTTGACGGCGGAAAATCGTCCGCGTCCGTGGCCCGGGTGGTTTCCGTAATCCGGGGGTACAGTCGATTTCTCGTCCTGGAAAACGTACGGCCCGACGATCCCACCGAACATCTGCAGTCGGTGCGGGGCTGGCAGAGGGTTCCCCGGGCGCTTTCGGCCGATGAGATCGAAACGCTGCTCGAAGCCCCTGAGGCGAGTCTCCTCGGACTGAGGGATGGCGCCATGCTGGAGCTGATGTACGCGGCGGGCCTCCGGGTGAGTGAACTCGTGGGGCTCAAGACCGCCGAACTGAATATGGAAGGAGGGTTCTTGACGGTTACGGGAAAAGGCGGCAAGACGCGGGTCGTTCCGGTAAACGAAAGGGCGCTTGAACGGGTCAAACGGTATCTGGACGCGTCCCGTCCGGTTCTGCTCGGTTCACGGACCTCCCCCTACCTCTTCCTCGGCCGCGGGGGCAGACCTCTGACCCGGCAGAGGTTCTGGCAGATCATCAAGGAACTCGGGCGGACCCTGTCGCTGCCGGTCTTCCCCCACGCGATCCGTCACTCCTTTGCCACCCACCTGCTGGAAGGGGGAGCCGACTTGCGCTCGGTTCAGAGGATGCTGGGGCATGCGGACATCGGTACCACGCAGGTTTATACGAAGGTAACCACGGAGCGCCTCAGAGAGGTCCATCGAAAATACCATCCGCGTCCCTGAGCGGCGCGTTTTGGAGGAGATAACAGATAATGGAGAAGCTTTCAGCGGAAGATGTCTATAAGGTCTGCGAGATTGAGCACCTGGGTGTAGGTTCCACCGCGGAACTCGAACCGCTCCACGGCACGGTGGGGCAGGAACGGGCCCTCCGCTCGCTCGAGTTCGGGCTCGATATGCCGTCACAGGGGTTCAACATCTACGTCCTGGGAGAGGCCGGGACCGGCAAGATGACCACGATCCGGGCCCTGCTCGAGAAGAAGGCGGCCGAAGAGGAAGTTCCCGCGGACTGGTGCTACGTGTACAACTTCAAGGACCCGGACGTCCCCCGGGCGATGAAATTCGAGCCGGGCCGGGGCGTGGTTCTTCAGAAGGATATGCACGAACTGATCAAGGTGCTGAAGGAGGAGATCCCGAAGGTCTACGATTCCAAGGCATTCGAGAAACAGAAGGCGAAGATCGTCGAGGATTTTCAGAAACGCCAGAAAGAGCTGTTTGCCGCCCTGGAGGAAGAGGCGAAGGGACGCCATTTCTCGATTCGCAAGATGCAGAACGGTCTTGCCATGGTTCCCATCAAAAAAGACGAAACGCCGCTTACCGACGAGGAATTCGAGTCGCTCGAACCGGAGATGAAGAAGGCGGTGGACAGAACCGGCAAGGAACTCCAGGAAAAACTCGACGACGTGGTCCGGCAGGTGCGCCAGGAGGAGAAGACAGCCCGGGATCGGGTAGCGGGCCTCGAACGGGAAGCGGTCCTGCCGGTGGTAAACCGGTGGATCGAGGAGCTTGAGAGCAAGTTCAGAAACAACGAACAGGTCGTGCGATACCTGGAAGAGGTCAAAGAGGACATCCTGGAACATATCGACGAGTTCAAGCCGAAGGAGGAAACTCCCCAACTGCCGTTCATGCGTCCGCCCAAGCAGGAAAACACCATGGCCAGGTACCAGGTCAACCTTCTCGTCCATCGGAACGAGTCCAAAGGGGCGCCGGTGGTGATCGAAAAAAACCCCACGTACTTCAACCTCTTCGGCCGGGTGGAACACAAGGTTCAGTACGGCATGGCGCTTACGGATTTTACGATGATCAAGGCCGGGAGCCTGCACCGCGCAAACGGCGGGTATCTCGTGATCAACGCCCTGGACCTTCTGAAAAACATGTTTTCCTACGATGCCCTGAAACGGGCGGTCAAGAACCGGCAGCTTAGTATCGAGGATATCTGGGAGCAGTACCGGCTCGTTTCCACGGTGGCCATGCGTCCCGAGCCGATTCCGCTGGACGTGAAAATCGTTTTGATCGGTGCGCCCTATATCTATTACATGCTCTACAACTTGGATGAGGAATACCGGAAATACTTCAAGGTGAAAGCGGATTTCGATTCGAAAATGGAGCGTTCCGACAAAACCGCGCGCCTCTACGCCGAATTCATCTGCGGCCGGTGCGGCGACGAGGGACTTTTACCCTTCGACAAAAGCGGTATCGCCCGCGTTGTTGAGTTCGGGTCCCGCCTGGCGGAGCACCAGGAAAAACTTTCGGCCCGGTTCGGGGTGATCTCCGATATCGTTCGGGAGGCGGGATATTGGGCCGGCAAAGACGGTGCCGAGCGGGTAACCGGCGAATATGTGGATCAGGCGATCCGGGAAAAACGGTATCGCAATAATCGCGTGGAGGACCTGATTCAGGAGGCGATCCTGGAAGATACCTTTATCGTCGAGACGACCGGGGCGAAGATTGGTCAGATTAACGGGCTCGCGGTGTTAGGTACGGGGGACACCATGTTCGGAAAACCCTCGCGGATCACGGCCCGCACCTACGCGGGTAAACGCGGGGTCGTCAATATCGAGCGCGAGACCAAAATGAGCGGGAAGATCCATGAGAAGGCCATTATGATTCTCACTGCCTATCTCGGTGCGCGATTTGCGCAGGAAGAAGGCCTGGGGCTGACCGCGTCCATCGGTTTCGAACAGCTGTACGAGGGGATTGAAGGCGATTCCGCTACCTGCGCGGAACTCTATGTCCTCCTGAGCAGTATCGGGGGGGTTGAACTCAGGCAGGATCTGGCGGTGACCGGTTCCATGGACCAGCACGGAGAGGTCCAGCCCATCGGCGGCGTGAACGAAAAGATCGAAGGATTCTTTGATGTCTGCCAGGCCCGGGGACTCACCGGCGAACAGGGCGTGGTGATCCCCGCGCGGAACAAGAAAAACCTCATGCTCCGCCCCGATGTGGTCCGCGCCGTCCGGGAAGGGACGTTTCACATCTACGCGATCAATCGCGTAGAAGAGGGATTGGAACTCTTTGCGGGCATGCCAGTCGGGGAACCGACCGACGAAGGTTTTCCTGAAGGCACGGTCTTCAGGTCCGTGGCCGACGGGCTTGCCAGACTGGCTAAGGCGAGTCGCGGCAAGAAAGAGGACAAAGGAAACGAGGGCGACAATGACGCCGGGCGGGAAGGATCGAACAAACCCTGCGGTTGCCCTGAATGATTCTTGACGCCCTCGGCGCACTCCTTATTATCGGGGTCATTGCCGTCCTGGGGGTTCTTCCCCGGAGGCTCTCGAACGGGGCCGGCGAGGCTCTGGGACGTCTGCTCTACCACGCCGTACCCCGATGGCGCCGGGTTGCGCTTACCAATCTCCGCCACGTCTACGGCGGACCGGTAAAAGGACCCGCGCAGGCGGTCTTTTCCCATCTTGGCCGGAGTTTCGCGGAAATCTCCCGGCTTATTCTCGGCCGGCGGGACCCCTTGGACGGGTTTCGGGTGGAAGGATACGAGCATCTCCAGAACGCCGTCGACGCAGGCAAAGGCGTGCTCGTAATCACCGGGCACTGCGGCAACTGGGAACTGGTGCCCCGGTTTCTGGCGTCCGGGCGGCGTTGTACGACCGTGGCGCGGCGCCTCAAGAACCCGTTTCTGGAGAAACTGCTCGGATGGTTCCGGGTCCGCTCGGGTAACCGGGTCATAAGGAAAGAAGGGGCGTTGAAGACCGTGCTCGGTGAACTGCGGCAAGGCAATATCGTGGGTATGCTTATAGATCAGGGCGTTGTCCCGTCGGAAGGGGTCAAGATTGATTTCCTCGGTCACCCCGCCTGGGTCATGAAGATTCCCGCCCTCGTGGCGCTCAAGACCGGCGCCACGGTGATCCCCGTATTTGCCCATCGTCGGTCCGACGGGGGACACACG
The DNA here is from genome assembly GCA_964474325.1 of uncultured Nitrospirota bacterium. Taxonomy (GTDB): domain Bacteria; phylum Nitrospirota; class Thermodesulfovibrionia; order SZUA-242; family CAYYSS01; genus CAYYSS01. Next base: position 153 of record CAYYSS010000176.1, on the reverse strand, counting down.
GTTGAAATACGCAAGCCGGTGGAGATACCACGGACGGGAGAAACCGAACGGGACGTGCTCGAAGCCACGATCCGTTTATCGGCGGAGATAGAGAAATACGTGCGGCGCTACCCGGACCAATGGCTCTGGATCCATCGCAGGTGGAAACGGGCC
>CAYYSS010000175.1:0-6135 GCA_964474325.1 uncultured Nitrospirota bacterium | reverse complement strand
ACCAACCGGTGGGGGTACGTGGCGACGCGGACTCCTGACGAGACCGAAGCCGTCCTCCGGGAGGTCCTCCCGAAACGGTACTGGATCGGGTTAAACGGTCTGCTCGTTAAATTCGGACAGAATATCTGTACCCCCACATCGCCCCGCTGCTCGGAATGCGTCATTGCCGGACCATGCCCGAAGGTCGGGGTCACGCGGCACCGTTGAATCGGGTCGTGTGGGGAAAATCGGGTCGTGTGAGGCGCAAAAAAAAACGGCGAGGCAGAACCGATCAGTTCTTGGTCGAGGAGCCGGGAATGCTCCCAGCCGCTTCAGCGGCGTGGATTTGGGAGGTTTTACCCTCCGTCTCTACCCCTCGATGATGGTGCCTCGCCGGTTTCTTATCTTCCACTTCAAGGATATCACGACCACCACCCGTGTCAACCTGAACTTTCCGTTATCAAGGGCCCTCGTCGTCTTCCAGGGGCAGCAACGGATCTTCCGGACGTCCCCGTACGAGGCAGGAAAGGGCGCCCCGGGCGAGCCGTACCGTAACCTCTTCGCCGGGCCGCACCCGTTTTGCGTCTTTGACCACCCGGCCTCCGGGGACCGTCAGCACCACTGCGTAGCCCCGCCGGAGCGTCGCCAGCGGACTCAAGGCCTCCAGATGGGCCGAGAGACGGCCGGTCGTCTCCCGCCGGACGTTCAGGAGAGAGCGGAAGGCGTTTACGAGACGACCCGAGAGCTCGTCGAGACGTACCCGCCGGTCCCGGACCAGGGTCCGGGGCTCGGGCAGACCCCTGGCGGCCAGGGCGACCCGGTTTTTCAGGTCGTTGAGAAAAGCCCGGGCCCCGAGTACCAGCCGTTCCCGGCCCGTTTTCAGACGGTAGAGCACCTCTTCCGCGGCACCGACCACCAGTTCCGCGGCTGACGACGGGGTGGGGGCCCGGAAATCGGCGACAAAATCCGCGATGGTGAAATCCGTTTCATGCCCGACGCCGGTAATAACCGGTTTCGACGACGCCGCGATGGTCCGGGCGAGGGATTCGTCGTTAAACGCCCAGAGATCCTCCATGGACCCGCCCCCTCTGCAGAGCACGATAACGTCGATACGGTCGATCCTGTTAAGGATCTCGATACCCCTGATCATACCCGGAGCGGCCTCCGGCCCCTGAACCGGCGTCGGCACAATGAGTATCTCGAGCCCGGCGAACCTCCGGGTCGCAACCTTCAGGAAATCCCGAAGCGCGGCCCCGGCGGTGGATGTGACGACCCCGATATGCCCGGGGAAGGCCGGAAGCGGGCGTTTTCGGTCCTTGTCGAAGAGTCCTTCCCGGGAAAGTTTTTCTTTTAACTGCTCGAACGCTAGCTGGAGGGTGCCGAGCCCGGCGGGCTCCAGGGTATCCAGCACAAGCTGATACTGCCCCCGGGGCTCGTAGACGGTGGCCCGCCCCCCGGCAATGACTTCCAGTCCGTCTTCGAGTTCAAAACGGAGACGCCCGGCCTCCCGCCGGAACATCACGCAGGAGACCTGGGCGTCCTTGTCTTTCAGGGTGAAATAGCAGTGCCCCGAAAAATGCCGTTTAAAATTGGACACCTCGCCCCTGACCAGAACACCCCCGATTTCCTCCTCGATGAGGTCCCTGATCCGGCGGGTGAACTCGCCGACCGAAAGTATTACCGGCGACGGAACGTCAGAGTCCATGGTCGGCGTAAAACCGTTCGATCCTGACAGCCCGGCCCGTGGAGGGGTCCAGTTCCACGAACACCCCCATGAGCCGCACGGGCCCTTTGGCCGTCTCAAAACGACGCGGCATGGCCGTGAGGAAACGTTCGAGAATCTGCTCCCGGCGCACGCCGATAACCGAGTCCAGGGGGCCGGTCATCCCCGCATCGGTGATATAAGCGGTGCCCCCGGGGAGAATCCGCTCGTCCGCCGTGGGCACGTGGGTATGGGTGCCGATAACGGCCCGGGCCCGCCCGTCCACATACCAGCCGAAGGCGATCTTCTCGCTCGTGGCCTCGCCGTGAAAATCCACCAGCACGGCGGTTCCCGAGGCCTCCCGGGATGCGTAGAGTTCGTCGAACTTCCGGAACGGGCAATCGATGGGATGCATGAACACCCTTCCGGCGAGATTGACGACCGCAAGAGGCTCTCCCGCCGCCGTATCCACCAGGGCCTCGCCCCGCCCCGGCACGCCCGGCGGATAGTTTGCGGGCCGTAACAGGCGGTCTTCGGAGCCGATCCAGTCCAGGATCTCTTTCTTGTCCCAGACGTGGTTGCCCGAGGTCACCACGTCCACTCCGGCGTCCCGCAATTCGTGGTACACCTTGCGGGTCAGGCCGAATCCCCCGGCGGCGTTTTCCCCGTTGGCGACGACCACGTCGGCCCGGTAGTCGTCGATGAGGCCGCGGAGATGACGTTTTAGCGCGCGGCGGCCGGCGCCGGCGACCACGTCCCCGATAAACAGGATATTCACGACCCTACGCCCGGGAACATCTTTTACTTCGCGTATTCCACGTAACGGGATTCCCGAATAATGGTCACCTTGACCTGCCCCGGATAACTCAGTTCCTGTTCGATCTTTTTCGCAAGCTCCTTCGACAGGGTAAAACAGGCCTCGTCGGAAGTGTCTTCCGGTTTCACCAGTACGCGGACCTCCCGGCCGGCCTGAATCGCATAGCACTTGTCCACGCTGTCGAAGGACCGCGCCATATGCTCGAGTTTCTCGAGGCGCTGGATATAGTTTTCGATACTCTCACGACGGGCGCCGGGTCGGGCGGCGGACAGGGCGTCGGCGGCGGAAACCAGGGCGGCCTCCAGGCTGTGATACTCCTCATCGCCGTGGTGGGCCACAATAGCGTTGATGACCACGTCGTTCTCGCCGTATTTTTTCGCCAGGTCCCCGCCGATTCTCTGATGGGTCCCCTCGACCTCGTGGTCAACGGCCTTGCCGATATCGTGGAGCAGTCCCGCCCGTTTGGCAAGCTTCACGTCGCCGCCGAGTTCGGCCGCAAGGGCACCGGCGAAGTAGGCGACCTCCCGGGAGTGGGCCAGGACGTTCTGGGCGTACGACGTTCTGTACTTCAAACGCCCGATGAGTTTCACCAGCTCCCCGTGGACACCCGAAAGCCCAAGATCGAACACCGCCTTTTCGCCCTCGTCCCGTATGATCGCCTGGACTTCTTTGCGGACTTTTTCAACAACCTCTTCGATCCGCGCCGGATGAATCCGGCCGTCGGTCATGAGCTTTTCCAAGGCCACCCGGGCCACTTCCCGGCGTACCGGATCGAAACTGGAGAGGATAACCGTCTCCGGGGTATCGTCAATAATCAGGTCGATCCCGGTGGCGGCCTCGAGGGCCCGGATATTCCTTCCCTCCCGACCGATGATCCGCCCTTTCATCTCGTCGGACGGAAGGGCGACCGACGTCACCGTGGCGTCCGCCACGTAGTCGCTGGCATAGCGCTGAATCGCAAGACCCATGATATGGGCGGCCTTGCGGTCCGCTTCGGCCTTGGCCTCGTCTTCAATCCTCTTGGCGATCCGTGCGCCTTCCAGTCTGCTTTCTTCCTCGACTTTCCGAAAGAGTTCCCGGCGCGCTTCCTCGGTACTCATACCGCTGATGCGTTCAAGAACCCGGTTCTGTTCTTCGATCACGGCGAGCACCTTGGCCTCGTTTTCCTTGATTTTCTGTTTGCGGTCTTCAAGGGAGCGCTCCATCGCGCTTACCGCCGACTCCCGTTTCTCCATCTGCTCGACCTTCCGGTCGAGGGATTCTTCTTTCTGATGAAGTCTTCTTTCGAGATCGGCAATTTCTTTTCGTCGGTCTTTGAGTTCCTGTTCGATTTCCGCCTTGGCCTCAAGGACCCGGTCTTTTGCCTCGAGTTCGAGTTCTTTTCTCCGGGCCGCCACCTCCCGGCGGGCCTCGTCCTGGGCACGTCTCGCCTGCTCCTCCAGTTCTTGAACGTGTCGCGAAGCGCCGCTGCGTTTCACCATGAAACCGATCACGGCCCCAATTACGATTCCGGCTATTCCTGCGATAACAACACCGAGTTCAGTCATGTCCTGCACCCTCCGCTTCTACCCGCAGTCCCGCCGTTCGGCGGGTCGCCCTGCGGTCTATCATATGAAACCCCGCGCAGGCGGGGCGTTGTAGGCTTTTTCGTTTCTTCCGGGAAACCCGTCCCGGCCGACGGCACGGAAGCGCGACCAGGGGGAAGAGGGATGGAGAACCAACGGAGCCGGCCCGACGGCGCACCGCCCCCGTAGTGCCCGGGACACGCGGGCACTCCGCGGACCAAACCCGTGGGCGGGACATACACGGTCCTCCTTCCTAAAAACGCTGTGGACTACGTGTTGGGCCGTCGGGTCGGTACCGCCGAAGAAGACACGTCGAAGGAAGAGCGAACGTCGACCAGGCCCCCCGTGGAGCCGCCTCCCGGCGTTATACGCCGCGGGGTATTGCCCGGTAATTGCAGATGATTCTTACTGCCCGCCACTGTATCGACACCCTCACGGAACGGAAAGACCCGTTAAGCCGCTTTCAACGCGGATGCGCCGAAAGCGGGCCCCGCCTTGCCGTGTGGGTATAAAATTTAGATCCCGGTGTGGATCGTTACGCCCCTACTCCGGAGGTTAAGGCTTTCTCCACCCGGAGCCATGCACACCCCTCCGGAAACCCGGAACGCTGGTTTGCAAATGTCGGATCAACTTCATTACCCATCACGAACAAGGCAGAAGCCTCGTTCATTTATACCACGCGGGGGAGGGGAATGCAAGGAACGCGGGCCCGCCCCGGAGCCCGCGGAAAGGCGAAAAACGAACTTCGCCGAAATGCATTGTATCCCCCGTAAAATATATGGTTAAATACTTGGATAGTACCCAACCCGCAGTGTTCCCCGAAGCCGTACCGTATGGGGAACTTCGGCACCTCAGGGAGACCGCCATGAAACGACTGCCGCCCGTTGCACCGCCGTCCGCTCCAACCTTGTTTGAAGACTGGGCCCGGGAAAGCGGGTATTTCCCTTTTCACCGTACCCTCGCGGAGGAAATCGACCGATTTCGGGACATCTTCGGTTTTGAACTGACCCTGCGGGCGGGAGCCCCGACGGGACCGGACGGGCGGACGGCGGCGTTCTGGATCACCATGCCGGGCTGGCTTCCGAACCGGCAATACGCCCTCTACGGCACCATCGAGGGCCGCATACTGGTCGTTCGAACCGGTTGGGCGGAAGGGATCGGCGAGCGGACGAGCCTGAAACCGTATCGGGAGCTGGCGCGGCTCCGGGCATTTCACGACGTAGACCGGCAGGTCTGTGCCGACTGGTTCCGCCGGCTCGTCCGCATGCACTGCGACAAGGTCTGACGCCCTTGATTCCCGTGACTCCACAGGTAAACCGCCATGCGACGGTATAAACGCTCGGCCCGCGTTGAGGACCTGCTTCGGCAGGAAATCGCCGAAATCATCATGCATCGCCTGAAGGATCCCCGGATCGGTTTCGTAACGGTCACGAAGGTCGAGCTGAGCGACGACCTCCGGCATGCGAAGATCTACGTCTCCGTGTTCGAGGAAGACAAACGGGATGCGGCTATCAAGGCCCTCCGGGCGGCCGCCGGCGCCGTCAAGGCGGAGATCGGGTCCCGGGTCCGACTCCGTTACATGCCGGAACTGGATTTCCGTATCGATCATACCGAGGAGCACCGGACACGCATGGACGCCCTTTTTAATGAAATACAGAAAAGCGATGGACGTACCGGCAAGCCTGATTGAGTGTGTCAAACGGGCCGAGACCGCACTGGTCGTAACCCACGCCAACCCCGACGGCGACGCCCTCGGCTCCATTCTGGCGCTGGGTGAGGGACTCCGGGCCCTTGGCAAGTCGGTGATTCTGGCCGACAAAGATCCTGTCCCGGATCTTTATCGTTTCCTGCCCGGCACCGACGGGATTTCCAACCTTCTGCCGGAAAAAACGGTGGACCTGGCCATTCTTCTCGATTGCGGCGAGGTCGAACGCACCGGATTCGAACGGCTCCCCGCCTCTGTCCTGGCGGTAGTGGATCACCACCTTACCGACCGTTCCGAAGGGGATGTCCGGTGGGTTCGTCCCGACGCCTCGTCCACCGGCGAGATGGTTTTCGCCCTTCTCGGGACC
>CAYYSS010000174.1:0-6177 GCA_964474325.1 uncultured Nitrospirota bacterium | reverse complement strand
CACTTCGTCCCGGCGCAGACGCGCGGCCTGCTCGTCGATGAGTCCCGCGTTGAGATCCGCGTCGATACTCATCTGCTTGCCGGGGAGGGCGTCCAGCGTAAAACGGGCCGCCACCTCCGCGATCCGGCCCGACCCCTTGGTGATAACCACGAAGTTAATAACCGCCAGAATGAGAAACACGATGAACCCTACGGCATAGTTGCCGCCCACTACGAAGGTGCCGAAGGCCTTGATCACGCCGCCGGCGGCACCCGTGCCCTCGTCGCCGTGGAGCAGGATAAGGCGTGTCGCCGCAAGGTTGAGGGCAAGCCGGTAAAGAGTTGAAATAAGAAGCACGGAGGGAAAAACAGAGAACTCCAGGGGACTTTTCACATAGGTGCTCACGAGCAGGATGACGACGGAGAGGGAAATACTCACCGTAATGAACATATCCAGGAGAAACGAAGGCAGAGGGACGATCATGATGCCGATCACCGTGACGACGCTCACGGCAAGCGCTACGTCCATGCCCAATGCCTTCTGTCCGGCGGCCATGGGCTAGGCCTCCACGGCCTTCGGGGTTACGCCCCGGAGTTTGTAGACGTATGCCAGAATCCGCGCTACGGCCTTAAAAAGGTCCTCGGGAATGAGTTCTCCCACGTCGAGCCGGTACAGGGCCCGGGCCAGGGGTTTGTCCTCCATAACCGGGACGCGGTTTTTCTCGGCCTCCTCACGAATACGCCCGGCCAGCCACCCCGCCCCTTTCGCCACAACACGGGGCGCCGACGATTTAGAAGACTCGTAACGCAGTGCAACGGCAAGGTGGGTCGGGTTTGTGAGAACCACATCGGCCTTCGGGACTTCGGCCATCATGCGCCGCCGGGCCATTTCCCGCCGAAGACTCCTGATACGCGCCCGAATAAGGGGATCGCCTTCCATTTCCTTCGTCTCTTCCTTGACCTCGTGCCTGGTCATCCTCTGTTCCCGGGTGAACTGCCAGCGCTGAAACCCGTAGTCCGCGGCGCCGAAAGCGGCAAACAGGAGCGCCGAGGCAAGAAGGAGGGAGACGAGGGTACTGCCGGCAAAGGCCGCCGATGTTTCAATATCGAGACCCGCCATGGAGGCAAGCGCCGGAACCCGGTTCCGGATTATGACGTAAAGGACCCAGCCGAGAAAGAGGGCCTTGAATACGCCCTTGACGGTCTCGGCCAGGGTCTGGGGGCTGAAAAGCCGCTTCAATCCTTTTATAGGGTCCAGTTTCTCCAGCTTGGGTTCGAGGGGTTTGAAGGTGAAAAGAAAGTTCACCTGAATCAGATGGGCGAGCAGTCCGGCCACCGCGGCAAAGACCAACGGAGGAAGGGCGCCCCGGAGTACCGCCTCGAAGGCCCAGCCACACAGCTCGCGAACGGTCTCGGGGGCAAGGGTTGTCGTGCCAGCGGTACGCAGGCCCTCGGATACAATCCCGGTCATATGGGACCAGAACGCCGGGCCGAAAAGGGCAAAATAAACGAGGGCGCCCATCAGGGAAGCCGCACCGGTAAGTTCCTTGCTCTTCGGGACCTTGCCTTCCTGCCGTGCCTTCTCGAGCTTGCGTGGTGTCGCTTGTTCGGTGCGTTCTTCAAAATCCGCCACGCTCTACCTCCAGACCGGCAGTATGCGGGTTCCCGAAAGCACGTACGCCAGGTACGGCGTTACCAGGAGAAAGGCCAGAAGGCCCGCACCGAGCATAACGGGGAAACCCACCGCCAGAATGTTTGCCTGAGGCAAGGCCCGGGCAAGGAGCCCGAGCGTAAGATTTGCAACGATCTGTACGAGAAGAAGCGGCGCCGCAAGGCGAAGGGCAAGGACGAAGAGATGCCGGGCCATTTCCATGGTACCCCTCACCAGCGACGTTGAATCCGGGATAAGGGAGAAACTGCGAACCATTTCCACGAGCACAGCGTGATGCATGTCGAGGGCGAAAAACAGCACAATGGCGATCATGCCGTGAAACCGCGACAGGGGAGACACCGCCGCACCGAACTGGGGGTCAAAGACACCGGCCACGCTGAGCCCCATCCCTATGGATGCCCATTGCGCCCCCATCTCCACCGCCGAGAACACCACCTTGATTGAAAAACCCAGGGCGGCCCCGAAGAGAACCTCTTTGGCCAGAGCGGGAACCATGCCGCTCTGAAAAGAAGGCGGCGGTGGAACAAAAGGGGCTATCAGAAGCGTGAGGACCAGAGCGAGTCCGGCCTTGAACATACCGGGGATCATTTTGCTTCCAAAAACCGGAAGAAGGGCCACCAAGACCGAGACCCGGGCGAATACCAATACGAAATGGGTAGCGTCCACGTCACACCCCCCCGGCGGCGTACCGGATCATCGACGCGGTAAACGACACGAGCACCTGGATCATCCAGGGAAGAAAGAGAAAAATACTGAGAAAAACCGCGAGGATCTTCGGCACGAAGGTGAGGGTGAACTCCTGCACCTGGGATACGGCCTGAAACAGGGCCACGACAAGTCCCACGCCGAGACTTATGAGAAGGATGGGCGCGGAAACGAGCATCGTGGTCTCCATGGTCTGCCGCGCCACGTTGTTAACGAATTCGACCGTCATGAGCGATGCCTCACGCGAATCCCCCCACGAGAGATCCCACGAGCAGGTTCCACCCGTCCACCATGACGAAGAGCAGAAGTTTAAACGGCAGAGAGATCATGACCGGCGGAAGCATCATCATCCCCATGCTGAGAAGAACGCTGGAGACGATCATATCGATAACGAGAAACGGAATATAGATGAGGAAGCCGATTTCAAACGCCCGGCGCAGTTCGCCGATGGCGAAGGCCGGAATCACGACCTTCATGGAGAGGTCTTCAGGACTCCCGGGACGTTCCTCGCGTGCAATACGGAGAAACAGGGCCAGGTCTTTTTCCCGCACCTGACGGAGCATAAAGCCTTTGAGCGGCGTTTCGGCCCGCTCGACGGCCTGGCCGAAAGGTATTTCCTCGCCCAGGTAGGGTTTCACCGCCTCCCTGTTGATCGTATCGAGGGTGGGCGCCATGACGAAATAGGTCAGAAAGAGCGCAAGGCCGATTACCACCGGGTTCGGGGGAACCTGGGGCGTGCCCACCGCCTGCCGAAGAAAGGAGATCACAACAACGATCCGGGTAAACGACGTGAACATCACGATAACGGCGGGGATAAAGCTCAGAAAGGTCAGGACGACCAGAATCTCCATCGGCAAGGGGAGGCGACCCATGAGATCGAAGAAGCTCTGCTCCGGGGCGGCCCACCCGGGAACGGGAAACAGAACCCCTGGCAGGGCAAACAGGGGAAGCGTGCGCCGGAACCTAGCCGTCATCTCGTCCCTCCACTGCAGTCCCGTTTTCCCGCGAAACAAACGACTCCGACTCCACAGCGGCGGAAAAACTCTCCAGAAGGCTGATCGACTGGGGGGTAACCCCCACAACGAGAATCCGGTCGTAGACCCGCACCGCGGCGATGCCCCGGCGGGGGCCCATTCCGTGGTAGCGGACCACGCGCAGGGTATCGCCCGTCTGCCGTCGCGACCTGAGGAGACGCACCGCGGCCCAGGCCATGAGCACCAGGAGTCCCAGCGCGGCGATCAGCCTGAGTTCCGTCATTGGAGTTGTTTGATCCTCTCGGCGGGGCTCAGAATATCCGTAAGCCGCACACCGAACTTCTCGTTGACCACCACGACTTCACCCTTGGCCACTAATTTATCGTTGACGAACACCTCCATGGGTTCGCCCGCCAATTTGTCCAGTTCAATAACCGACCCCTGGCTCAGCTGGAGCAGATCCTGAATAATCATCCGCGCCCTGCCGAGTTGAACCGATACCTGGAGGGGTATATCCAGAAGAAAATCGATGTCCCGGGTCGCCCCGTCGGTCCGGGACGCCTCCCGCCCCCCTTCCAACTCTTCGAAACCGGCCTGGTCGGCCGTCGTTGTTTCCGCGTCCATTGCCTACCTCCGTTTAAACGAAATCAGTGATCTGAACCGCCTGGGACCCCTTATGGACTCCCGGGCGTCCGCGGAACTTGGTCACCCCTTCGACTTTCACGTCCAGGTCCGCGCCCCGGTCGGTGTTAAGAATGAGGACGTCTCCCGCTTTCAGGTCTTTCAAATCCCGAAACAGAATCTTGGCCGACCCAAGTTCGACGCGGACTTCCGCTTCGCTGGCCTTGAGCGATTCCGTCATCTGGGCCACCCAGCGTGTATCCATTTCCATCTTGTCGCTCTGATAACCGCTGTGCAGGCGGTCCTTGATCGGCTCGAGCATGGAATAGGGAATACAGAGGTAAACCCGGTCCACGTTCGACTCTATTTCCACTTGGAGTTCCACCCGGACCACGAGTTCCGTCGGCGCCACGATCGTGACGAACTGGGGGTTCATTTCGGAACTTACATACTGGGTCTTTACGGGGATCATGGGGCTCCAGGCCGACGCCAGATCCTTGAGGGCCATATCGACCACTTTCTTGATGACGTGTTGTTCGACACTGGTAAACTCCCGCCCCTCGGGTTTCATATGGCCTTTGCCGTTGCCCCCGAAGTAATACTCGATCAGCGTGAAGACGAACGTTGCACCGAAAACGAGGAGGGCGTTGCCCCGTAATGGTTCGAGAGAAAAGAGATTGATACTCGAAGGAATCGGGATACCCCGGATAAAATCCACGAACTTGGTCATCTCAACAGAGACCCCGCTGACGTCCACAACCCGCTGAAGCATGCCCGAGATGGAAAGGCGCAGGAGGCGTGCGAAGCGTTCGTTGGCCATTTCCATGGCCGGCATTCTGCCGCGGATTATCCGTTCCTGGCTGGTAAGGTCGTAGGCCCGGGCCGCCTCGTCGCCCTCGGCGCCGGACTCGACGTCCACGTCTCCTTCGGAGACTCCCCTTAGCAGGGCATCGACTTCGTCTTGCGAGAGAATATCGGCCACGGCGCCCTACTGCATTACGAATTCGGTGAAATAGACGTTCGTCACCAGGTTGTCGCCCAGGATCTGGTTAAGCCTGAAATTAATCTCGTCTTTGGTCCGCAGTTTGCCTTCGGCCGTGGTAACCGACGCGGCCGTTTTGTTGCCGAGGAGCATAATGATGCTGTCGCGAATCTGCGGGACTTTACCTTCAATAAGGGGTTTGACCTCCGGGTCGGCCAGTTCAAGTTGCATATTGACTTTGAGAAATTTCCCGGGCTTTCCCAGATTCACGACAAAGGCATTCAGCGGGAAAAGGAGTTCCTTCGGATCGGCAACCTCTTTCTTCTTCTCCGCCGTTTCCCCTTCGTGTCCGCCGCCGGCAAAGAATTTCATATAGGCAAATCCCCCGCCGCCGGCAACGAGTACCAGCGCTATCGCGGCGATGATAATTATTTTCTTACCCCCGCCCTTCTTTTTCGTGCCTTCTTCCGCCCCTGCTTCTTCCGGTTCTTCTGCCATAACGGCCCTCCATGCACTGAGATTTATCGGCACGTTTACAGTTACACGGTCCGTGCCAAAGGGCTATTTGATTGATAAAAAAAGCTTTTTTCCTAACCCGGGAGCTGCATTTGTCAATTCCATGACACAAGACCGTGCCCGATGAAGGAACCATGCGTATTTTTTGACGGACCGGAGAGGATCAGGGACGGGTAGAATAGAGTCTGTCGTTCAAAACCAATCGGCAGGCAGGGACGAAGCGCACAGCCGCTGCGAGGAAAATACACGGAGAACCATGGAACAGAGCGGATCAATACTGGGAACCGTCCTGAAAAAAATGGATCTGGACGAAATCGCCCAGGCACAACGTCTTCCGAAGATATGGCGGGACGTAGCAGGCCCCCTCATCGCGGATCGGAGCCGAACGGAGGGGCTCCGCAATGGGGTCCTGACGATCCGGGTCGAAGGTTCCGTTTGGGTGCAGGAACTGGGGTTTTACAAAGCAAGGCTTGTGGACGATCTGAACAAAAGGGGGCTCCGGGTCCGCGATATCCGTTTTCGCTCAGGGGCACTCGGCGGCTCGGCCCCGGGTACCGGCCGACGACAGACTCGATCACTCAGCCCGGAAGACAGGGCTTTGGTGGAATCGGTGGGTCGGAAATTCGACGACCCCCGTTTGCGGACGGACTTTCAGCGTCTGCTCGCAACGGCCCTCGGGACCCCCCGGGGGGAGACCCGAAGAACCTCCGGGACCGAATGAATCCGGAT
>CAYYSS010000173.1:0-6186 GCA_964474325.1 uncultured Nitrospirota bacterium | reverse complement strand
AGGCCATCAACGATCCGATCCTGCTGCTGGAGCGGGAACTGGAGATACGCTGGGCAAACGCCGCGGCACTGAAGGCCTTCGGGATCGCCGGAAATATCGGGGATGGATCTCAGCAATGTTTTAAATTGCTCCACCGGACGGGAGAACCGTGCAGACGGTGCCCCGTACAGCGGTGTTTCGCAAGCGGCCGTCCCGAGGTTGAACTGATTCATTCCCCGGACCAACGGGCCTGGAACGTCCGGGCCTTCCCGATCCTTGACGACCAGGGAACGGTAAAAAACGTCATCGAGGTCGCAAGCGAGGTCACGGAACGACTGCGGATGGAACGGGAGGCCCGGGAAATCCAGGAAAAACTCGTTCACGCCAACAAGATGACGGCTCTCGGGACCCTGGTTTCCGGGGTGGCCCACGAGATCAACAATCCGAACAACACCATCATGTTCAACACCCCGATGCTCGTCGATGCCTGGAACGACGCTGTGCGTATCCTGGAGGAATACCAAGCCCGCCACGGCGATTTCAGCCTGGCCGGCCTGCCGTTTTCCGAGATGCAGACGGCCGTACCCCGGCTCTTTGCCGGCATCGCCGAGAGTTCGCGGCGTATCGAAGGTATTGTCAAAAACCTGAAGGATTTTGCCCGGCAGGAACCGTCGGCCGGTTTCAGCAAAGTCGACCTGAACGAGGCCGTGCGCGTATCGGCCATGATCGTCAACAACCAGATACGCCGTCATACGAACCAGTTCCGGATGGACCTGGCCGAGAACCTGCCGGAGGTCAAGGGAAGGGCGCAGAAGCTGGAACAGGTGGTTATCAACCTGATTCTCAACGCCCTCCAGGCCCTCGACGACCCCGGCGCTCTCGTGCGGGTCAGTACGGGGGTCGACGATCAGACCGGACTGGTCGTCCTCCGGGTAAAGGACGAGGGGCGGGGAATCGAGCCGGGGGATATGGAGCGAATAACGGACCCCTTCTTTACCACGCGCCACGCAAGCGGCGGCATGGGGCTCGGACTCTCCATTACCTACGCTATCGTTCGCGAACACGCCGGGACCCTGTCGTTTGATTCCGAACCCGGCAAAGGAACCACGGTCACCGTAACCCTGCCGCCTGCGTAAATCCCGCCGTTTTATCCGCTTCTCTGCGTCATCGCTGGGCAAGATTGAAGAAAAAAGGCGATTCATCCACAGATGGCGCAGATGGGCACAGATAGTAGAGAAGAGAAAAGAAGAAAAAACGGAGATCCTAAAAAAACGTTTTTGCCTTTTCATCTGCGCCAATCTGCGAAATCCGTGGACCTTCCTTTTCCCTGCCGTAAAGCCTTTACCTTTTCGTGTCCATTCGTGGCTGATGGCCAGTTGCCAGTGGCTAGTTGCCAGGGGAACGGCCAACCGCCGGTATCTTTTCCCTTACGACTCCCCCCTCCGTTCGTGCCCATTCGTGGCGTCGTTATCTTTTCCCGCTGTGAAGTCTTTCCTTTTCATCTGTGTCCATCTGTGCCCATCTGTGGCTGATTCTTTCTTCTCCCTCCGTAATTCGTGTCCCTTCGTGTCCCTTCGTGGCGTCGTAAATCTTTTCCCGCCGTGAAGTCTTTTCCTTTTCATCTGCGTCCATCTGCGAAATCCGTGGATCACGCATCCTGAAGGAGGGAGAGCCGGGGAGTCGGACAAGGGAAGAGGTAGTTCCCGATTCCTTCGTCTAACGTCTCACGTTTAACGCGTTATCTCGTCGGCCAGTTCCCAGGCCCGCGCCACGCAGTCGTTCACCCCGATACCCCGGTAGGCATTACCTGTAAGGGACAGACCCGGAAAACGGGACACGCAACGGTCCAGGTCATCCAGACGCTCCCGGTGCCCGACAAGGTATTGCGGAATGGCCCGCTCGTGCCGATAGACGCGAACAAGGTCCGGGGTCCCGGTTATACCCAGCACGTCTTCAATTTCTTTGCGCACCGAATCGGCGATCTCGTCTTCGGAACGCATCGCCAGGGCCGAGGCACGGGCCCCCCCCAGCATACTTCGCAACAGGACAAACCCTTCGGGCGCCCGATTGGGGAAGATGCTCGAGTCCCAGAGTGAACCGAGGATATCCCTCTTTTCCTCCGCCGGAATCAGATATCCGAAACCGTCGAGCGCATGCCCGACCTTTTCCTTCCGATACCCCAGGCAACAGACCGCCACCGACGGATACGGTATCCCTCCCAGGATACGGCCGAAGTCGGGATCGAGCCCGGCGAGAATCTTCCCTGCGGCGTAGGCAGGGCTTGCCACAACCACCCGGTCCGCTTCTTCGACCCCTTGGGGCGTATTGACCTCCCAGCGGTCTCCCCGCGGTGCTACGGCCTCCACCGGGCATCCGGTCCTTACCCTGTCTCCGAGAACCGCCATAAGCCCGTTGATCATGGTCTGCATACCGTCCCGGAACGAGGTGAGCACCCCCCCGGGGCCGGGACCGGTCTTCGGCCCGCCTTCCCGCCTGCGGCGGCGCTGGATCGCAACAAGAGCCCGGATCAGACTGCCGTAGGTCTGTTCGAGTTCATGTATCCGGGGGAAACAACTCTGGAGGCTCAACTGCCGGCCGTCGCCCGCGTAGATACCCGATGCCATGGGATCGATGAGTTTATTGAAGATCTCCCGTCCGAGCCGGCGGGTGGCAAACGCGGCCAGGGTCTCGTCTTCCCCCGTTCCTTTTTTAATAAAAGGTTCGGCCAACAGGCGCAATTTCCCCCAGGGGCTGAGAAACCCCGCCAGAAAAAAAGCGGGGGGGCTCTCGGGAAGCCCATGGAGTCTGCCGCCGGAATAGAGAAAGCGCTTCCTTGATGCGTCGTTACTCCTCAGCGGGGAGATTTTCAGACGTCCGGCGAGTTCGAGGGTCCTGGGTTTGTTATCGAGAAAACCGTTTACCCCGCCTTCGCAGAGAAAACCCGACTCCGTGCGATCGGTCCAGATCTTACCCCCCACGCGGGGTTCGGCTTCGAGTACGAGGACTTCGGCCGAAGGCCTCCTGACAAGCACGGCCTCGGCCAGGGAAAGCCCCGAGATACCGCCGCCGACGATAACGATTTTCATTGCGGATCGTCCCGGCCGCGACGGGTTGATTATCCCTTGCGTTCCGTCAACCGGTGAACCATCTCCACGAGGGCGATGGCGTGTTCCCGGGGGGTGTCCTTCTGGATTCCGTGGCCGAGGTTAAAAATATGCCCTACCCGGCCGCCGGCTTTCTTCAACACGTCTTTTACCCGCTTTTCCAGTTCAGGTATGGGCAGATACAGGGTGCACGGATCCAGATTTCCCTGGACGGCGACCCGGTCGCCGAGCCGATCCCATGCCACGTCCAGGTCCTGGCGCCAGTCCAGACCGATAACCGCCGCGCCCGCCTGCTTGACCAGATCGAGAATCGGCGCACTGCCGTTTACGTAGTAAATGATCGGGGTCCGGGGATTGGCCCGCTTGACCGACCGAATCGCCTCCTTGATATAGGGCAATGCAAACTTTTTATAGTCCTGACGCGCCAGCAGACCCGCCCAGGTATCGAAAAACTGCACGGCCTGCGCCCCCGCCTTGATCTGGGCGTCGGCGTAGACCGAGATCGTCCGCGTGATCTGTTCGAGGAGCGCTCCGTAGACCTCCGGGGCCTCGAACATCATCCGTTTGGCCGACGCATAGTCCTTCGACGTCTCTCCCTCGATCATATAACAGGCCAAGGTAAACGGCGCCCCGCAGAAACCGATGAGGGGAACCTTGTTTTCCAATTCCTTGCGGAGGATCCTGATGGCGTCCAGCACGAAACCAAGATCGTCCTCGGGATCGGGAACCCCGAGCCGGTTGACCTCCTGAATGCTCTTTACCCGCGGCTCAAGCACCGGCCCCTTGCCTTTGAGAAACTGCAGTTTGAGCCCCATCTTTTCGATCGGGGTCAGGATATCCGAAAAAAGAATCGCCGCATCCACTCCCAGGATCTCCACGGGCTGAAGCGTGACCTCCACCGCCAGTTCCGGCGTCTTGCAGACGGTCATGAAATCCGCGGTCTTCTGAATCTGTCGGTATTCCTTGAGGTACCGGCCCGCCTGGCGCATAATCCACACCGGCGTATGATCGGTACGTCGCCGCCTGCACGCATTGAGAAAGCTGTTATTCATGAAACCCTCCAGAGAAGATGTGTGTGTTCGCTGAGTCCCGCGGTCCTCTGAACCGCCCTATTCCTTCACGCGGACGTCGACGACGTGCGCTCTCTGCGTTCGAGCTTCAGGGGCTGGTAACCGCAGAAGGGCTCTTCGTCCATGTAGTCCCCGGTCACAGCGTAGGCCCGGGCACGGCACCCTCCGCATACGTTGACGTACTCGCAGGAACCGCACCTGCCTTTGTAGGCCTTGAAGTTCCGAAGATCCTTGAACAGTTCGGAATTCTCCCATATATCCTTGAACGACTGGCGCCGGACATTGCCCGCGGACTTGGGGAAATAACTGCACGGCAGGACCTCTCCCTCCACATCGATCAGGCAGATCAACTGGCCCGCCAGACATCCTTTTGCCCCGCCGGTGGAAAACGACAGGCTTCGGCGCTCGAACCGTTCCCCCTCCTCCTTGGCCTTCTGGAGTACGACACGGTAGTAATGGGGCGCGCAGGTGGGCCGGACCAGGAGGTCTTTTTCGTTCTTCTCCATACGGTAGTGCCACTCGAGGATTTCATCGTAATCTTCTTTCGAGATGAGTTCCTCCATAAGATCCTCGCCGCGTCCCGTCGGCACAATCATAAACATGTACCACGCCGTGGCCCCCAGATCTTTTGCAAGCTTTGCGACCTTGGGGATCTCCTCCTGATTTCTCTTCGTAAAGGAAGAGTTAATGAGAAACTTGATACCGTTTTTGTTAAACAGCTCCGCCGAACGCATGACACCCTCGAAGGCCCCCGGCTGTTTGCGGAAGTCGTCGTGGACCTCCGGTGTCGAGCCGTCGAGACTGAGGGAGACCATTTTAATGTCCGCCCTCTTCATCGAGCGGCATATCTCCTCCGTCACGAGGGAGCCGTTGGTAGCCATGCACATCCGGAGACCGAGACCCGTACCATGTTCGGCGATCTGGAAGACGTCGGGCCGCAATAAGGGTTCACCGCCCGAAAGGACGATAACAGGTTTTGCGTAGGAAGCGATATCGTCCAGCACGGCGAACGCATCCTCCGTGGAGAAATCGGCGGGCATGCGCTCCATCTCCGAGGACGAACGGCAGTGAATACAACTAAAGTTACAGCGCCGGGTCACTTCCCAGGCGATCCATTTTGGTGTAAAGTCCATAGTATCTTGTTTTATACCACAAAAACCCGCATAAAATCAGGAAAATGTACGTTTGCGGGGCTCCGTGGGACCGGGGGCGGGAGACGGTACAACCCTGAAGTTTTCACCGTAATCTACAGAAAAAGGCGGTAACGCCGAGGAGGAAAGGAGAATATGAGCCAGAGAGACGTATCCGTGACATTGACGGCCGAGGATTTTCGAAGCGAGAATCTGGGGGCCTGCGAGCACCCCAACCCGCTGACCGAAAGCGACGGCTGTATCCCCCCGTCGAACCTGCGGGTTCTTTACGAAAACACGGTGGATCCCTCCGGAGGGACGCCTCTCCGGCACGACTTTTCGTTCGAACGCCCCGGGCCGTTCGAAAAAATCTTTTTCGACCCGCGGGCGATCAACGTAGGTATCGTCACCTGCGGCGGCCTCTGTCCCGGCTTAAACGACGTGATCCGCTCCGTTACACTGTGTTGTCTCAGGACCTACGCCGTCAAAACCGTCTACGGCTTCCCCTTCGGATACGCCGGGCTCACCGCCGCAGGCTCCCGCAGTACCCGCGTACTGACCCCCGACATCGTGGACACTATCCACGAACAGGGCGGCACCCTTCTCGGTTCGTCCCGGGGGGCACACCCGGTAGAGGACATGGTCGACACCCTTGTGCGCCATAACGTGTCGATACTCTTTGTTATCGGGGGTGACGGGACCCTGCGGGGCACCATGGCAATCGCAGGGGAGATCCGACGCCGCAGGCTCCCGATCGCCGTCGTGGGAATACCCAAGACAATCGACAACGACATCTCCTTCGTCCACAAGACCTTCGGGTTCGATACGGCGGTGGAGGAGGCCCGGAAGGCCATCAATGCCGCCCACGTGGAGGCACGAGGCGCGAATAACGGGATCGGCCTG
>CAYYSS010000172.1:0-6193 GCA_964474325.1 uncultured Nitrospirota bacterium | reverse complement strand
ATTACCGAGTACCGACGTTCGTTCCGGTCGAATACTTTAACGCCCCCTACGTCGGCAACATAAACAACGTTATCGCGAACCGCCACGGCCAATGGTTTCACAAAACCAACCGGATCTTCCTTTCCCAGAAGTCTGGTTTGAAGCGAGTCCCGGGCGACGATTCCGCTGTCACGAATGATCTCAACCAACTCGATCCTCGGTTTTGCCGGAGGCATAGGCCATATCAAGCGGGACAGGTTACTTTGTTCCCGCTTTCCCGCCGCGCACCCGACGAAAACAAACATGAGCAACAGGAAAAAACCCGTATAAAGGGGGCCTTTGCGCGGGGAGCGACGGAAACAAGTATTCATCGTTTCAATTAACACCATAGACCGAAATTGCACCTCTGCGTTATTGATCGGGCGGCTTCTTCCTTTTAGCGGGGCTGCACACCGGCGAAACGGTTCATTATAGCAATATAATCGGCAAACCTCATAAGATCTCAAGACCCTCCACCCGTCCGGCCGCGCCTCGGTCCGCCGCAACCCCCAGTAGAGTGTTTCTTAACTCACCCGTATAATGACGGGTAAACCCTTCGCGATATGACAACTACTCCGGAAAAACCGTTGCGGCGCATAAAACCTCGAGCAGGAACGGCCACTACGATGCCGTGGCTCCTCGGCGCCGTTGTTGTCGTTATAACCTTTCTTGCTTACTGGAACTCCCTGAACGGCGAATTCCAGTTCGACGACATTCCAAATATCGTCCAAAACCCCCACGTCCATATGACCGAGATCACCGGGGAAAGCCTCCGGGATGTGGCGCGCAGTCCGAACCGGCGCCGGTACCTTTCGAACCTGAGCCTTGCTCTCAATTTCTATGCGGGCCGGTATAACGTCCTTGGCTACCACCTGGTCAATACCCTGATCCACGCCGTAAACGGCATTCTGGCAATGCTCCTCGGCGGGATGCTTCTCCGCAGGCTCTACCCAGACCTGGACGGAACGTCTCGGCAATTAGTAGCGGGAGCGGCTGCCCTCGTGTTTGTACTCCATCCGGTCCAGGTGCAGTCGGTCACCTACATTGTCCAGCGCATGAACAGTATGGCCGCCCTGTTTTCGTTTACCACCGTGGCCTGTTATCTCAGGGGCCGGGATACGACGGGAAGGGCGCGCATAGCGTGGTGGGGTACTGCCGGGGCTTCCATCTTCGCCGGGTTTCTGTCGAAAGAAAACACCTTTATTCTCCCCCTTGTTCTTCTCGTGATCGAGTGGTGGCTGAGGGCCCGGGAGGATCGCAGCAGGGGTACTGCGTTACGAGTCGCGACCGCCGGGATAATACTTGCCGGTGCGACCGTTGCGTGGAACATGCTCCCGGGCATCATGGACGGTTACCGTATACGGGACTTTACGATGACGGAACGGCTTCTCACCCAGCCCCGGGTGGTATTCCACTACCTTTCGCTCCTCATCTGGCCCCTCCCGGGAAGGTTTCACCTGGATTATGATTTTCTCACATCGACCTCGCTGGTGAGCCCCCCCGCGACCCTTGCGGCCATCGCCGGGCTCGCCGCGACCCTCGCCTGCGGTTGGTGGACGCGGCGGCGGGCGCCGCTCATTGCCTTCGCCGTGTTCTGGTATTTTGGAAACCTTGTTGTGGAATCGACTATCGTTCCCTTGGAGATGGTGTTCGAACACCGAGTCTACTTGCCGAGCTTTGGAATTTTTCTCGCGCTCGCCTATTACGGCTACAGGGCCTGCAGGGGCCGGCTCGTCATTTTTTTACCCGCTGTCGCGGTACTTGTGGTTGTTCTCGTCGCCGCAACGGTCCAGAGAAACGAAGCCTGGAAGACGCAGGTCTCCCTCATGGCCGATTCGGCGGAGAAAGCCGCCACGAAGGCCCGTATTCACAACAACCGCGGGTGGGGGCATCTAGAACGGGGGGAGCTGAAAGAAGCCGAGGCGGCGTTTCTCAAGGCCATTGAGGTCAATACCGAACCGGACTATTCCCCTCCCTATGCAAACCTGGGCGCGGTCTATATAAAGCAGAAGCGTTTTCAAGAAGCATTCACCGCCCTCACCACGGCCGTGCGTATGAATCCCGGTGATCGGGACGCGATGATAAACCTCGGTGTGGCGGCCATGATGCTCAAGAATCTCGATCGGGCGGACGGGATCTTCTCCTCCCTCATCCGGGCAAACCCCGATTATTACCTTCCGTATCTCAAGCGCGGCATGGTGGCCTTTGAGCGGGGAGACAGGGCCGCCGCCCGGAGGGACTACCAGGCGGCCCTTTCGCGGGAACGGGGTGTTGCCGAGGTGTACGCCCGGCTTGCGGAACTGGCGTACGTGGAGGGGCGTTTTCCGGACGCGGCCGAACGTTATGAAGAAGCACTCCGCATAGAACCGGACAATACGTCTCTGAGGCTCATGCGCGGAAAGTCTCTTCTTGGAGCGGGCAGACGAGACGAAGCCGTCCGGGAGATCGAACAGGCCCTGGCAATCGACCCGGCCCTGCCGGGCGCCAACCTCCTGCTCGGAAATCTATTTGCCGAAGCAGGGGATCTCGATCGAGCCGAGCGATATTTCCTCCGGGAAACCACCGTATCCGGCGATACGGCGGCGTTCAATAATCTCGGCAACGTAAACGTTCTTAAGGGCAGGACCGCGCAGGCCCGCGATTATTACCGGAAGGCCCTCGAAGCCGACCCGAACAATACCCAGGCCCGGATGAACTTACGGAGGCTCGGTGGACGTTCGGCTCAATAACCAACCGACCGGGGGAGCATTAAACAGGAGTTCGGCTCGCGGGTCTTCGCGGAAAAGGCGCGGATTAAAACCGTTGTTCAGTCCGTTGGTCTTGTTGGTCGGGTGGTCCGTTCGCCCCCCTGACTTTGCGAGCGCTCCGAAACCTTCAACTCAAAACCTCTCGAACTCCCGCGACGTTCATTCCATACGGGTCAGTAGTGATATCTCGCCTGCAAAAAGTCGATGCGGCCATCCGATACCAGGTAAACGATTCGGTGTTCCTGCGTGAGACGACGGGACCACACGCCGGGCGATAAGTACTTTAATGGTTCGGGTTTACCCATACCCGAAAACGGGTCCCGGATTATCGCTTCGACGATATCGAACGCCCGCAGAGCGGTCTTCCGGTCGTTTTTCACCCAATACTTGAGATCCTCAATGAACTCCTTTTGAAAAACCGCTTCCCGCCGGCCGACCTCTTTACGGGGAATCCGTCGCCGTTTCGTCAACCTTCAGGTCCTCACGAAGCTCCCGGGGCGAACGGGATCTCCCGCCTCCTTTTTGCGCACGCAAGAGTGCCGTGAGAAGCCGCCGGGCGTTATTCGGCGAGCGTAGTAAATGCGCCGTTTCCACAAGACCCGCCAGTTCGTCCGCAGAAACCATGGCGACCGCCTCGGATCCCCGCCGATTGATAATGACCGTCTCGCGATCCGCGGTGACTTTATCTAATAAAGCCGCAAATTCGGCCCGCGCCTTGGAATACGTCGTCGTTATCGCCATTTTGGTCTCCTCTCGTAACGTACAGAAACATTGTACAACATTCCATAGCCGTCGGGAAAGGGGGGTAAAAAAACCTTGCAGTGGCATAAAACACGGGGTCGGCGGCAGGCGAGGGAAGACGTGAGACGTGAGACCCGACAAGCGATGGGCAATTGGCGAGGGGCGATCCGTTGACGATTTTCAACCGCCGCCCGCCAACTGCCAACCGCCAACTTTTCCCTTCTCACGTCTGACGTTGCAAAGACCGCCGACGTGTTTTTCGGGCCTTTCCCGTCTCACATCTCACATCTCACTTCTCACTTCTTGATTCTTACTTCTTATGACACTGCGTACAGATATCGAAAGCCGAATTCGCCCGATACCTGAAAAGCCGAACCCAGTCGGAACTATGAGGATTATGGCAGGACACACAAGAGAGCCGCCGCCCGACACGTTTAGGGTCCCGCACCCGGGAGAGGGGGTGGGCTTTCTTCGAAAATCCCTGGGTTACGTGGGGCCCCTTGGCAACATCCGAGTGGCAGTTGAGACAGACCCGGTTCGTACGGTCAAGGAGTTGAAACATATACCGGGACGAGTGTGGGCTGTGACACGACGAACACATCCCCGCGGCTACCGGCGGATGGACATTCTTTTTCGCGAAGTTCGCCGTTTCGTGACACTGGAAACACGTATCCGGCATGGCAACGTGAAGGAGTTTTTCGTTTTCGCCCACGTGAGCCCCGTGACACGTCAGGCACTCGCCCACCGCAACCGGACCGTGGACGTATTTATTGTCGAACTGATCCCGGTCGTGGCAATCGTAACAAAGCCTTGGGACCTTCTTCCGAAGAACCGACACCGCCTCGGATGCGTGGGGGTTGTGGCACGACGTACACATCCCCGCGGCTACCGGCGGGTGAGCCGAGCCTCCGTCCGGCGGCTGAAACTTGCCTTCCTCGTGGCACATGAAACAGAGGGCCGGCGGTTCCATGGTCGTGAGTTTCGCCGTGTCGGTCGCATGGGGATTGTGACAGGTCCCGCACATGCCTCCCCCGGCCGGTGAATGGACCGTCTTTCCGTCGATCATCTTCTCGTCGTGACAGTTGAAGCAGAGGGCCGGGGCCTCCGCAACAAGCATACGGTTGTTTTTGCTCGAATGGGGATTATGACAACTCGTACACATCCCGCCCGCTACCGGGGGATGGACCGTGTTTTTCTTGAACTCCGCACTGTCGTGGCACATGAAACAGAGATCCGGGGGATCCATCTGAAGCAGGCTTGCCGACTTGGTGGCATGGGGATTGTGACACGTAAGACACATGCCCGCCGACACCGGGGCGTGCTGTACGTCCTGATTGAATCCACTCTCGTCATGACAGGTGTAACAGAGCCCGGGGGCCTCGTCTACAAGGAGTTTTTCGTTCTTGGACGTATGGGGGTTATGGCAACTCGTACACATACCCCCGGCCACCGGCATGTGGACCGTGTCCCCCTGAAACATGGCGCCGTCATGACACATCGTACAGAGATCGGCACCCTCCATCATAAGCCCCTTGGGAGGTGTTCCTTCAGGGAACTTGAAGGTCTCCTGGCTGTGGGGCGTGGTGTGACAGGACTCGCAACCCATGCTTACGGCGGGATGAACGACTTTGCCTTCTGCCTTGTCCGGATGACACATGGTGCAGTCGGCGCCATAGGCGGGCAAACTTGCAAGAAGAACCGGAATGAAGATTCCGAGTACGAGATAAATTAGAAAACTCTGTTTTTTCGGCCCCATATTCACCTCTCACCGGTAAAGGTCACGCGCCCATAACCGTATCAAAAGCCGTCCCGGGGTGTCAATTGGGTTGGAAGTTCGAAGACTTCGAGAGTTCGAAGAGTTCAGAGAGTTTGTGAAGTCGGGAGGGTTTGACGGCGTGTATCCAGACTTGACGATCTCGCAAAAAGTCTTTCTTCGCCACGATTGTTGTCGAGGGCACAGAGAAAAACACTAATTCTTCTTGTAGTTACGCCCGGCTCTCCGTGTACTCCGTGGCTGGGCCATCGGTTTTTACCAATTCATCAAACTTCGAAAGCTTCTGATCTTCATAGATTCTTTCCTACCTGGTCTTTCCCGGCGAATTCCTGCATAAAACCGCCCCGTTCATATTGAACGCATTCGGGCAATCCACTCAAACGATGCCAACGCAGTCCGCAAATACAGCGGACCTATTCGATAATGACACCCTCCACCGCAACCGTTCCTCGCGTAATCGTCACACTTCCCCGGATAGAGGAGGACGTACCCGTCCGGCGGCCGAAATCGCAGTTCCATCCGCCTTCGATATAGAAGGCCGCCCCGGTATCGACCGCCAGGATCTCGTCCACCCCGCCCGGCCCGATCAGGATCGCCTCGTCCTCCTGGACGTCTCCCACTGCGGCCGTGATAGTCGAGTATTCCTGACCGGGGTCCTTTTTCACCCGCAGGTGACTCGCGCACGAACTGCCGACCGAACCCGTCCTGAACGCCAGGTCGCCGCCGTAACTGGTCCCGGCGCTGTTTTCGGCAACGAGACGAAAATGGTAATCGGTATCCACGGAGAGACCAGTGATCTGTCCCATGGCATCCGTAATCCCCGTGGTTCCTGCGTCGTACCCGAGGGATGGCGGAGCGGGAAGCCTGCCGCCGTAACCGGTGTCGATGCCATATTCGAACCAGGCGGTGGTCT
>CAYYSS010000171.1:0-6203 GCA_964474325.1 uncultured Nitrospirota bacterium | reverse complement strand
GTGCGTATTTTCTTGATTCCACCGGCCCCTTTTCCGGGAAATTTCTGCAACGTTAAGGTTTATGCATTCAATGGGAGTTCAGCGCCACCGGGCGATTCGGGGGGCAGGGCGCGGGAGTTTTCCGCCTCGCATCCGGCGGTATACCCGGAAAAAACGGGGAAACTCCGGGCCCGTACTTATTGCACTTTTTTCCGAAACCCGTTAGGTTTATAGATGTCCATGGTACGACCAGTCGGCAATCGATTGAATCCGCGGCCGGGAATTTCCCGCCGTATCCTCGTGTTCGTTCTCGGCGCGGCGGTCTCGGCCGTGTTCCTGACGGAACGGGCGCAGGGGGCCGCCTCGGTAACCGTTTATCGGTCGTACGACGAGGACGGGACGCTTATTCTGCGGGACCACCCCCCGGGAAAACCCCATACACGACCCTATCCGAAAAGCGTGGAAAGGACGCACCCGTCCCGCGCTTCCCGCAGGACGCCGGGTACGCCGGAGAGTCGTTCGTTCCCGGGGCCGGTTGAACCTCCCGGGACGGTCGTTTCTTCCGCCCGGGTCGGCGACGGCCGGATAAGTTACGCCTATTACGAAGTCGGCGGCAGCAACGCGGGGCAGGCGATCCGCATGACGTCGATCGAAGGGCCGGTAAACGCGGCTGACGGCCGCCGGTACGCGGCCGAGACCCGATGGAGCATCGGATGGCTCTACGACTATGAGTATCGAATCGAGGCGACCGACACGGGGTGGTTCGTGGGTGCGGACGTGCGCAATGTCAGTGTAAAGCGCCGTATCGAGGTCCTGTTCCCCCGGGCCGGAGACACGGCGGAGTGGACCGCGGCGGACCGGGCCCACTGGGACGCGTATCTCGACCGCCTGCGGGAGCACGAGATGGTTCATGTGGCCCTTGTGTCGGACGAAGAAGTGACCGGCGGCATCGAGAGCGATCTGGCGGGGCGGTACGAATTCGAGTGGCCGCCGTCGGCCCATCCCCCCCCGCGGGAAGCGATCCGGGAAGCCGTGGAATCGGCTGTGTACGATATCGGCGCCCGGTGGATCGACCTTGTCAAAGACCGCAACGACCGGTACGACGCCCTTACGGAACACGGTAAGAATCCCTCCGCGGGCCGGGCGTTTCTCGAAGAACTTGGGCTCTAGCCCCCAACGTGGTGTTGGAGCCACAACCAAAGAGCGGTTGCAGAAACACGGCTGAAACTTCTGTGCAAATTACAAAGTCGGATCGACCCTTCGTCGAGAAGACGCGACTCGGGAAGTTGCGAATAAAGAAAGTATGGCTTTGAAAAAAGAAACGCGCCCGGCAAAGAGGCAGAACAAACCGTTGCTCGCAGACGGTGTGCGGTGGGTCGACGACCGGGCCGGCTGGCGGGCATTTGTGGATGCGATCGACGGCAATCAACGGATCGCCCTTGACCTTGAGGCCGATGGTTTTCATCATTACCGGGGACGGATTGCCTTGATCCAGATCGCCGTCGGAGAGTCGATTTTTCTTATCGATCCCCTGGCGTGGACCGACCTGGAAGAACTGGGCCGGGTCCTGGCCGACGAATCGGTCCAGGTCGTTATGCACGCCCCGGATTTCGATATTCGTTCCCTGGACGGCCAGTATGGTTTCCGCGTCCGTAACCTCTTCGATACGGCGACCGCGGCGGCGTTTCTCGGCATGACGAAACTGGGGCTCGACCGGGTGACCGCCGACGTTCTGGGCATTGAACTTCCCAAAAGCAAACGTCTCCAGCGTTCCGACTGGTCCCGGCGGCCCCTTCCGGACGACGCGCTGGCCTATGCCGCGTCCGACGTACGGTACCTGTTCGCCCTGGCCGACGCCCAGGAAGAGCGGCTCCGCGCCCTGGGGCGGCTGGCCTGGGTTCGTGAAGAATGTGCCCTCCTCGAAGAGATCCGCTTTGCGGAACCGCCCCCTCCGGAAGAGGCCTGGACAACGACGAAGGGGATACGCCGGCTTACGCCCGACGAGCGGGCCGTGTTCCGGGAACTCTATCTGCTGCGCGAGTTCGAGGCGCGGACAGCAGACGTTCCCCCGTTCAAGCTCATGGGCCAGGACGTACTCCAGGCGCTTGCGCGAAACCCGGAAACGCCCTTGAGCGACCTCAAAGGCGTATCGCGGCGGTTTCTGCAAAACGGCGCAGAGCGTATCCGCCGTGCCATCGCCCGGGGTCTGGCGGCCGAGCCGATCGTATTGAAACCCAGGAAGAGATCCGGCAACGGACGGCGTGACCCGGACGAGAAGAAACGGATCGACGCCCTTAAGGCCTGGCGCACGGAGCAGGGAAAAGCCCTGGGGATCGATCCGGCGCTGGTGTGGCCGGCGGTACACCTGGACCTTCTCGCCCGGACCGGCCTGCCCGAAGACGTGATGAAAGACGGCGACGGGTATAACGTGCGCCGGTGGCAGAGACAGGAATTCGGCGAAGGGCTCCGGGCCTGTGTACGACGGCTCAACGGCGGGGCATGAACGGCAAGGTTTTCCTGAACGGGACGATTGTCCCCGCCGAGCGAGCCACGGTCTCGGTCTTTGATCACGGTTTTCTCTACGGCGACGGGATTTACGAGACCATACGCGCCTACGACGGCGTGGTCTTCGGTATCGACGAGCATATGACGCGGCTTGAACGATCCGCGTCTCTCATAGGGCTTGTGCTTCCCTACGATCGGCCGCGTATTATCAAGGCGGTCTACGAGACCCTTTCCGCAAACGAACTCCGGGACGCTTATATACGTATCAGCGTTTCCCGGGGGCCGGGGGCGATCGGCCTCGATCCCGCTCTCTGTTCCGAGCCGAGCTTTGTCATCATGGTGGTGCCCCACAGGCCTCATCCCCCGGAATTTTACGCCCGGGGCGTCGGGGTTATTCTTTCAAGCGTCCGCCGGAACGCGCGGGAGGCGCTCAACCCCATGATCAAGTCCCTTAATTTTCTTAACAATATCCAGGCAAAGAGGGAGGCGATCGCGGCGGGGGCGTACGAGGCATTGATGTGCAATGTAGACGGCTTTGTCGCCGAAGGCACGGTAACCAACGTGTTCTTTGTTGTACAGGGAGAACTCCGTACTCCGGCCCTGGAAACGGGACTTCTCGACGGTATTACCCGGCGCATCGTGATAGAAGCGGCCGGGAGCGAAGGCGTTCCGGTACGGGAGGAGTTGTTCAGGCCGGAAGATCTCCTTGGTGCGGACGAGGCCTTCCTCTCTAATTCCATCATCGAGGTACTCGCGATTACCGAAATAAACGGGCGGAGCTTCGGCGCCGGGTCGATCGGCCCGATCACGCAACGTCTTACGGACGCCTACCGGCGCAGGGTCCGGGAAGAGACAGCCCGGGCCCGCCGAACGACCGACGGGTAACGGACAGTGGGTACCGGGAGCAACGAAGGTACGAATTATTTCGGGTCGCGGCGGGGTCCGCTCGGCTGGATCCTCGCCCCGGCCAATCCGTGGAAACTGGCCATTGTCCTGACCGCGCCGCTTGCGGTAATTCTCGCCCTCCTTGTCGTCATGCTGGTTCGCTGGGAACAGCGGGGGCTTGCCGAGATACAGGAGGTGGGCCTTCGGGAAGTGGGCCGGGCTTTCTTCGATCACCTGAAGGCGACCCGGATCTGGGTGAGCGGCCACGGGGGGTTTTACGTCGAGGTTCCGGAACACGGGATTGGTCCGGGCAAGGGACCGGATATGAAAGACATCTCCATCCTCGGCAAGACCTATCGAAAAGTGGGAAGCGGCGGGTTGAGGCCCGAGGTGAAGGCCTTTGCCGAACAGAGGGGTCTTTATACGTTTCACGTGACCAGCCTGAAACCCACCACGGTCGGCAGTCGGCCCGATACGTGGGAGGCCGCCGCGCTCAAGGCCTTCGCCGAAGGGTGGAAACGCGAGGCCACGGCGGTGGTTACGCAAGGAGACCGGCGTTTCTTCCGCTATATGGCCCCCCTGGTGCTCGACGCATCGTGTCTTAAATGCCATCAGCGCCGGGGATTTAAAGAGGGAGCGGTCAGGGGAGGCCTCAGCGTGACCATTCCCATGAGTGTCTCCGACAACCAGTACGCCCGCCAGGTCAAACGCAGTGCGGTTCAGTTCGGCGCCCTCGGCGTGGTGGCGGTCCTGGTGGTTATTGTGATAACGATATTTTTCTCCCACCGGATCAGCGAAGGGTTCCTCGAAAAACTCCGCCAGCAGGCCGCCCTGAGAAACCTGAACGATCTCCTGACGGAACTTTCCCTGCGGGACAAGAAAATACTCGACAGCGTCCAGGACGGTATTGTGGTTCTTGATGCCGACGGCGCGATTGACCTGATTAATCCGGTTATGCTCCGGGTTGCCGGGATCCGGGAGCAGGACGTTATGGGACGTACGGTCGGAGAACTGCCCGAGGGGAGTGTTCTCCGGCGGGTCCTGACCCTCGGCGAGCCGGAAGCGGGTGGAACCGGACCGGATCTTCCCGTACTGCGCGAGCCCGCGGAACTTCAGATAGGCGGGAAGATCTATGTGGTCTCCTCAAGCCGGGTTGTGGACCGGAAAAGCGGCGGATTTTTCGGTGAACTCCGGGTGGTCCACGACGCGACCCGGGAGAAACTCTCGGCCGCCCTGGAACTGGCAGGCACGGCGGCCCATAATCTCCGCCAGCCTCTTTCCGTGATCATGAACCTGAAGCACCTCATTGCCGGCAAGATCGCCGACGGCGAAGGGGTGGAGGAGGAACTCGCGGTACTGGAGGAGCAGGTGATCCGCCTTGACGATATTCTCAAGAAGATGCTCAGTATCACCACATACAAGCAGAAAACCTACCTGGAGGAGACGAAGATCCTCGATATCGACCAGGACGACGGCGGGGTTTCGTGAGAAAAAAACAATCCATCGTGGCCGTTATCGGGGGCGGCAGGGAACGTTCCCGCCGGGTCCTGGCCGCGGCCCGGGCGGTCGGGGCGGAAATCGCCCGCCGGAATGCGATTCTCATCAGCGGCGGGCTCGGCGGTGTAATGCGGTCCGCGGCCCGGGGCGCGCGGGAGGAGGGGGGGATCACGGTCGGTCTTCTGCCGGGCGAGGCCCGGGGCGGGGAAAACCCGTTTATCTCCATTCCCATTGCAACGGGTCTGGGTATCGCCAGAAACGCGATTATCGCCCGCTCGGCCGACGCCCTGGTCGCCGTGGGAGGCGAGTACGGAACGCTTTCGGAGATTGCCCTTGCCCTGCAACTGAAAAAAACGGTCGTGGGACTCGGTTCCTGGGATATTCCGGGCGTCGTCCCGGCTGAAACGCCGGAGGAGGCAGTGGCCCTTGCCCTGGCTAGGCGCCGCAAGGGAAGACGGAAGATGTGAGACTAGACAGGCGAGAGGCGATGGGCAATCGGCGAGAGAGGCATTGGCCGTTGAAAATCGCCCATAGCCTATAGCCTCTCGCCCGTCCTTATCCATGCTATAATGCCCCCCACGAGGGCAAGGATGCTGTTGGAACCCTCTGATAAAACGATGGAATTCAGGAGCCGCGCGAGAAAATCCGGTCGCGTTGGTATGGCGGTAGCCCGTTCTGTCGACCGATTTGTCAGTCGGCAGTCGGCAGTTTCCAGTCACGAGTTACGGCAGTTGGCGGTTGGCAGTTTCCAGTCACATGGGTCACGGCCGTCACCAGTCGGCGTCCTATGAAAGTCAGACGTGAGAAGGGAGACGTGAGACGTGAACGGACCGTAAAAAACGTTGGCGGTCGGCAGTCGGCAGTTCCCCGTCACCCGCCTTGGGCCTCTCCCCTATCGCCCATTGCCTAACGCCTATCGCCTGCGCCCGCGGCAGATTTCAGGACCCGCACTCAGCCCTTACGGGGATAGGCGGAAAACTGTCCAGTAACTTGTTCGACAAAAAATGGAAGCCATTGTAGGAATCATTATTGGTGCTTTTCTTACGTATCTACTCACGCGGCGTTCTGCCCTTGAGGATAAGCGTACAGAGATACGCCTTGATGCATACGCAGCTTTGCTGCAAAGCTTTTCTGATCTTGCGGCTGCACAGGCGTCACAAAATCGTGAGGCTATCGGCAAGGCCAAGGCCAAAATAGATCATGCACGGCTTCGCGTTGCAGTAGCAGGTAGTAAGAAAACAACAAGAGAGTTGGCTTTATTTTTTCGCCTGGGAGGGCGCCTCGATGTGATTTTTCAAAACCATTCCCCAGTTTAAGGGGGTAGTTTTTCAAAACTA
>CAYYSS010000170.1:0-6222 GCA_964474325.1 uncultured Nitrospirota bacterium | reverse complement strand
GCTCTTTCCGGAGATAAGCCGTATCCCGAGGGTCCAGAACAGGAGACCCATGACGAGTATATAGGCGAAGGTGTAGAGGAGCCCTTCGGCCCGCTGGGCCTCGGGGAGAAGGGCGGTCACCAGGGGAATAGGGAGGTACCCCGAGTTTTCGAAGGACGAAAGCGACGCAAAAAGCCCCCGGTTTTCCCGTCGCACCCCCAGAATCCCGCTGAGCCCGAACGAAAGCACGAATCCCGCGCCGATCAGGGCCATGGCGGTCAGGGCGCAGAGACCGAGCGGCACGAGAAGATCGGGACGGAGGACCCGGCTCAGGGTTGTAACGATCAGGCAGGGCAGGGCGATATAGATCACGTACCGGGAAAGACCCAGAACGGCGGGTCCCGGGAGTACACCGATACGTACGACCCCAAAACCCAGCGCCGCGATCAGAAAGAGTTTCAGAATCGCGCTCAGGATAAGTGCGGGACTGATCATCGGCGCCGGGGTAGACGGTGCGCGGTTTTACCCCGAGTCGTCTTCAAGTATCTGCCAGTCGGCAAACCCGGGTTTCCCGTCTTCAACGGAACGGCCTTTCATGGAAAGGCGGGTCTTCCGGGGGTGGGTCTTCACCGTTGTATAGGCCCGGACCAGGGCGGCAACCGTTGCTTCCTGAAATACGATTTCGGAACCGTCCCGGAACCGGAGCGTGGTTCGGAGGTGGCGGTGCCCTTCGGGGACCTCTATCGTAAGGTCCGTGACTTCATTGTTCGGGATAATTCGTTTCATGGAAAAGGTTACCCCAAGGCGGCCCTGGAGCTGCAACCAAAGGTCCGGCATGCCTGCCGACACGGAAACTTCTCTGCAAATTGCAAAAAAAGTTGCGGAAAAAGAATCTATTCTTCCTCCGAATTAAGCGAAATCTCGGGGACGTATTCCTCGTGGGCCATATCCATTGCGGGAAAATCGCCCAGTTTACGCGCAAAGGCCGCGCGGAGAAAGGAATCCACCCACCAGAAGATATCCCGCCGCCGGATAATGTCGCGCAATCTGCCCATGCGTGCGCGGCGTTCCTCCACGTCCATGGTAAACGCCTGGTAGATCGCATCGGCCACGCCTTCGATATCGAACGGGTTCACCATAAGGGCGCCCCGCTGCAGTTCCGCCGCCGCCCCCGCGAATTCACTGAGAATGAGGACGCCGTTTTCTTCCAGGGCGCAGGCGCAGTACTCCTTGGCCACCAGGTTCATGCCGTCCTTGAGCGGGGTTATAAGGGCGATTTCCGCGGAACGATAATAAGCGAGGAGTTCCTCCTGGCTGAGATGGCGGTAGAGGTAATGGATGGGGACCCACCCCGAACGGGTGAACTGGCCGTTGATCTCGCCCACCAATCTTTCGATACGGGCCTTCAGGCTCTGGTATTCGGGGATTTCCTCCCTGCTCGGGACGACGACCTGAATCAGAGTGATTTTCCCTACCATGTCCGGGTAGCGGCTCAGAGCGTTGCGGAAGGCTTCCAGGCGTTCCGGGATCCCTTTTGTGTAGTCGAGCCGGTCGACACCCAGGATGATCTGGCGCTCCGGCAGTTCTTCATGGATGAACCACGCCCGGTCGGCGACTTCCTGGGAGGCGGCACGGCCGGCGAAATAGCCGAAATCAATACTGATCGGGAAACTCCCCACCCTTACTTCCCTGCCGCCGAAGGTCAGGGATACGACGCTTCCCCGACCCCGGATACGGACGTCCCGGGAAATCTGTTGGAGGCATTGGATGAAATTCCGGCGGTCCCTCATGGTCTGAAACCCGATCAGGTCGTACTCAAGAAGGGCCTGGAGGATGTGCTCGCGCCACGGGAGTTTGAGGAAGACCTCGGCGGGCGGAAAGGGGATATGGAGGAAAAACCCCATGCGACGGGCTACCCCCATGGATCGAAGAGAATGGGCTACGCGCATAAGGTGGTAATCGTGGACCCAGATATAGTCCCCCTCCCGGCTGGACCGGGCCACCGTTTCCGCGAATTTAGCATTGACGTCCAGGTTGGCGTACCAGTAAGCGGGTACGAAGTTGCACCGGGTAAGGAGGTCGTGAAACAGGGGCCAGAGGACCTCGTTGGAAAACCCGTAGTAAAAATCCCGGATCTCGGACGCCTTCAGGCCGACCATGTGGAGCTGATAGCCGACCTGCTCGAACGCGAAGTCGAGACTCGCGGGCCCTTCTTCTTCCTCGGTGATCCCGGGCCAGCCGATCCAGAGCCCGCCGCGGTTTTTGAGAACCGGTGCAAGTGCCGTCACGAGCCCCCCCGACCCGGGCCGAACATCCCAGCCGTCGGGCGTTTCGACGAGCTTGATCGGAAGACGGTTCGATACGGCGACGAGCCGGGTTCCGGGCCCGTGCCCCGGCGTCCCGCCCTCAGTGCTCCCCTGATGTTCCGATGAGTCCTGAAAATTCACTTGTATGGCAATGCGTTGAACGATCCCCACACATTCCCGTCCCCTTTGGACGGCGAATTACGGAGGACCGTCGGCCGTGATCTGTCTCCATTGTAGCAGGAAATCCAGCAGTTCCCCTGGGGGCTGAATCCAGACACGGGCGCCGCTCGGACGCCATTGCTGCCGAACGAGTACCGACAGCCCCCGGTCCCCAAGTGTTGTAAAGGCGTCTTCATCGGTAAAATCGTCACCCAGGTAGGCTACCGCCGGATCCGGTCCGAGTTCGTCGAGAACGGTTGCCACGGCGGTACCCTTGTTCCGGGATCCGGTGCGCAGTTCAAGGCCGCCGTTAAACGGTTGAAGTTGCAGATTCGACCGTGTTGCCACGACGGACCAGGCCCCGTGGACGGCGTTGCCGAGTTCCTGTTGCCGCTTAAAGCCGAGTCCGCGCCAGTGAAAGGCCAGGCAGGCGGGTTTTTCCTCCAGGCGGTCGGCAAAGCCGTTTTCCCGGGCCCAGCGGGCGGCGTCCCGCAGGCCCCGCTCCTGGTCCTCGTCCAGAGGCGTCTTCGAAAGAATGCCGTCGGGCAGAAGGCGTTCGATGCCGTGACATCCCCATATCTCGGGTGCCTGGTCCAGCCGGAGAAGCGGCAGGAGATCCGCTGCGGGACGGCCGCTTACGACAACGAGCCGGGTTGTGCGGTCTCGCTGGATCCGGTCCAGGTGCCGGCGTACGCCCTCGTAGGGAACGGCCTGATCCCGTTCCGGACGGAACGGGGCAAGGGTGCCGTCGTAATCGAGAAAAAGGATGCGTTCCTTCGCCCGGGCGAGTTTCTCCCAGAAAGCGGCCACGGCGGGCGAAGCGAGTCCTGGGCCCCTCTCCGGCACGCGCCCCCTTAGCCCGGATTTCTCATGGTGGTTCGCAGCGAGGGGCCGGAAAGGGCCGTAGATACAAGGCGCGCGCCGGTTCGGGCGCGCAAACGTACTTGACGGTACGTTGAGCATCCGAACCAAGCACGATGCTGTAGCCGCGGTGCTTTCCGGTTCCGCAGTCGAAGGACCATGAGAAACCCGGGTTAGGCCCCCAGCACCAGGCGGTCCCGTTCCCCGAGGACCAGGCCGAGCATGAGGGCAAGGTATTCCCTGAGCTGGCGGGTGTTGAGATAATTTTCCCGAACGAACCGTCGGGCCCGCTCACCCATTTCCTGAAGGTGATCTCTCCGGTGGAGCAGGTACCGCATCCTCAGTGCGGCGCCTTCGGGGGTGCGGACGAGAAAACCCGTATAGTGATTGATCACCTGGAGCCGGATTCCACCCGTATCCCCCCCGATCACCGGGCGCCCTTTCCACATGGCCTCGGTAACCGTAAGACCAAACCCTTCCTTCAGGGATTTCTGCAGGACGATGTCCGCATTGCGCTGTAGCGCGTTGATCGTCCTGTGGGAGTCCGGCGGCAGGAGCAGGATGTGGATGTCCGGGTCGTCGGCCGCCGCCGCACGGACCTCCTCCAGCACGGTTTCGCCCTCGGGGTCGTCGGATGCGCCGCCTCCGGCGAGAACCAGCTGGAGCGGGGCGAATTTCTTGGCGATTCGGTAGGCATGGATGACGCCCAAGGGATCTTTAAACCGATCGAAGCGGGAAACCTGCAGGATCAGCGGCCGGTCCGGGTCCAGGTTGAAACGGTCCCGGGTGGCCTTGATCTCGGCTTCGGGCAGGTCCCGGTTCTTGTCGCTCAGCGGATCGATGCTCGGTGCGATGAGATATTCCGGATGGGGCAGGGGCTGGGCGAAGTCGGGCAGGGAAAAAACGCTGGCGTCATAGGGTTCCACCCAGGGGCGGAGGTATTTCCAGACCTGCCGGTAGGGCCGGCTCGCATCGATATGGCACCGCCAGATCCATTTGCCTTTCCGGTTGGGAAAGTGATGCAACAGGGCCGCCGGCTGGGGGTCGTGGATAAAGACCACGTCGGCGTCTTCAAGGATCGGACGAAGCCTTTCGGCATTTTCCGCATTCGTTTCCTCGTAGGCCGTAAGCAGTGTCTGGGACATGCCTACGGGTGTGCCCTGGAGTCCGTTGTGAAAACTTTTCGTACACTGGTAGAACTCCTTTCCGCCGGTGATGACTTCCCAGCGGGCGTCGATTCCCAGGGCCTGTTTGAGGGGTACGAGTTTTTCGAGTATCTCGGCCACGCCGCCGCCTTCCTTCGTGGAGTTGACGTGTACGACTTTCATCCCTTCCATGGGCGTGGCAAGCTGGCGGATGTGTTCCACCGCATCGGCTCCGGCTACAGAGACGTACTGATCGAGCAGGTCTTCCGTCATGACGCGTCCTCCCCCGTTGCGTCGGATTCGTGGATTTCCGCGCAGACCGAAAACATATCGGCCAGTATCCGCCTGATCTCCTTCAGGGACGAGAAGTAGGGGTCGATGCCTTGAATCTGCTCCTTGAGCGCGGCGCAGGGCTCGCCGAAGCCCTCGAGCCAGGCGCTGAAATCGTCGGAACGGTCGGGTGTGCGGCGCCGGGCATCGATAAAGTGATAAAAGATGGTTCCGGGGGAGAGATCCTGAAGAAGCGGTGCGAGTTCGGCCGGGTGGTGCACCCTGATTCCCGTATCGAGTACGACGATCTGGGAGCGCAGGAAATAAAACTGCTGATCGGCCCGGGCCCAGGGCACGAGTTCGCTTTCGTCAAGCCGCTCTTCGACGATTTCGACCAATTCGGCCCGGAGGTCGTCAATTGCGTCAAATCCGCTGGGATCGACCACGCTCAAGCGCTCTGCCAGGGCCTTTTCGTGCAGTCCGTGGTAGGCCCACGCCGCAAAATCGTTGTTGTACTCCGGTTCGTCGAACCGGGGCTGAAGCAGGCGGCCCCAGAAGTGGTGGTAGATGCTGTCCGCGTGGGACTCGAGCAGGCCGTCCCGGAATTCCCTCAGGTTCTGCACACGGATCCCGGTCGCCATGGACACCAAGGCACAGTCGCGTATGCCGAAGGGTTCGCGTTGGTTTTCGTCGTGTTCGTCTGCCATCGTCGTCTGCGAGCAATACCCCTGCTCGGCCTGATTGTTATTCTACTACATGGCGGAGCCGAGCCAGCACGATTGTTTTATCGGCCGATCGGGCGAATTCTCAACCGTTCCCCGAGAAATCTACCGGGGCCGTTCTTTTATAATGAATATATTAATGAATCATCGCCGGAGGCGCGCCTGCAGTCGGAACGCCCGCGGCGGAGTGGACACGAGGAGGACGAGGCATGATTACGGTTGACCTCAGGGGGCTCGAGGGGAAGGCTCCTTTCGAGAAACTTCGGGACACCATGAGGCCGTTCTGCGGCAAAGAGGTGGAGGCCGAGATTCTGGTGGACGATGAGCAGACGATCGGCAAGATCCGGCAGTTCGTTGCCATGAGCGGCTGCACCTCGGATGTGGCCGACGGCGGCGGATTCTGGACAATCCGGATTTCCGGCGACGCCTGTCACTGCAGGTAGACCATGGGTGTTCTCCATCTGGATTTTGCGGGCATGAAAGGCCCGCGGGTTTTCGAACAGCTTCGCGATACCATACGAAGCCGGTGTAAGAAAGTGGTAAACGTGGAAGTGCTCGTTGACGACGACGAATGCGTACGAAAGGTGCGGGCCTTTTCCAGCATGACCGGGTGCAAGGTCGACTGGCAGGAGCTGCAGGACGGCCGCTACCTGATCCGTATCACCGGCGACGCCTGTAAATGCGTCTGACGGGCTGTCGTCGAAAACGCTGAAAAGAAACCCCAGGGCGGCCTTGGAGCCGCAACCAAAGGGCCGATGCGACAACACGGCTGAAACTTCT
>CAYYSS010000169.1:0-6224 GCA_964474325.1 uncultured Nitrospirota bacterium | reverse complement strand
GCCGCGGAGGGTGAGTCCGAAGCCCTGGAAGCAACCCGGCCGGCCGAAGAGATCGGCGAGCGGCCCCCCGCTGAGGAGGTCGAGGAGCCCGCCCAGGTGGAACGCCGCACTCCGGGGCGTCGCCGGGAGGACGTGGACGTTCTTACGGCGGGTGTCATCAAAATCGGTACGGAGAACCTCGAAGCCCTCATGAACCTGCTCGGCGAGATCACGATCGCCAAGAATCACCTCGTCGGACAGATCGATGTTGTCGACAGGATGCGGGGAGAGACGGAGTTTGCCGGACGACGGCTCATTCAGGAGGTCGAAGCCTTTGCCGACCGCTACGCATATTCCCTCCCGGAGCACGTGAAGTACGCCGACCCCCTGCTTTCCGAGTTCATGGAACTGGAGTTCGACCGGTACGACGAACTGAACCTCTTTGCGCGAAAACTCCAGGAGATCACCAACGACATCAACGAGGCCCTGCGATCCCTCAGTGAATTCTTTGTCGGCTTCACCGCCGGGGTCCGCACCATGGACCGGATGATCGTGGAGATGAAAGAGGAGTTCTCCAACGCCCGCATGGTGGAGGCCAGCCACCTGTTCCGCCGCTTTACCCGCTCGGTGCGGGATCTGTCGGCCCAAACAGGTAAACCGATTAAGTTTCTCGTCTCCGGCGGCGAGACCTTGCTGGACAGGGTGGTCTACGACGGCCTCTTCGACCCGTTGCTGCACATCATCCGCAATTCCGTTTCCCACGGTATCGAGAGTCCCGAAGAGCGCAAGGCCCTGGGGAAGGCCGAAGAGGGTACCATACTCCTTTCCGCCCGTCGCGAGGGCAATACCGTGGTGATCGACGTTCGAGACGACGGACGGGGGATTCTCTTCGATAAGGTCCGGGCCCGTGCCGTGGAGCGGCAATTGATCGGTCCCGACGAAAAGGTTACCCCGCTTGGGCTTTTGCAGTTCCTGTTCGCTCCGGGGTTCAGTACGGCCGAGGCCACGGATATGACGTCGGGACGGGGCGTGGGACTCGATGTGGTGAAGGAACGTCTTGCCCAGCTCAACGGTACGATCAACGTGCTGACGAAAAAGGGCCGGGGGACCATTTTCCGTCTCCGCCTCCCGCTGTCGCTGGTTATTATCAACGTGGTGCGCTTTAAGGTGGGACACCAGGAATTCGTTATCCCGTCAAGTCTGGTGGCGGAGATTGCCGAGATTCCGTCCACGGGTCCCGAGGACCTGGAGACCGTAACCATTCGGGATTCGGAGGTGCCGGCGACCGATATGAATACGGTACTCGGGATACATCGGACCGTGAGCTTTCCCAAGCGCTATGCCCTGGTGACCCAGACGTCCGGGGCGCGCACGGCGCTTCTGGTGGACGAAGTCCTCGGACAGGAAGATACGGTCATAAAACCCTTTGGTGCATTTCTCAAAGATATTCGTTTCTATTCAGGGACCAGCGTGGCCGGCGACGGTTCCCTGCGGCTCGTCGTCAACCCCACGTGGATCGTCGAAGGAACCGGCCGGATGGCCCGTACGGTCGAGACTCTGCGGCATGAGGAGCGGTCAGCCGAACCGACGGTCCTTGTAGTGGACGATTCTCTCAGCGTACGAAAATATGCGGCTATGGTTCTTGAGGCCAACGGGATTAAGGCCCCCACGGCATCCAACGGTCTTGAGGCCCTGGACGTGCTGGATCAGAGTCACGTGGACGTGATCGTAACCGACCTGGAGATGCCGGTTATGCACGGCTATGAACTGATCGGGGAACTGAAACGACGCGGGATCCTCCGTCTGATACCCGTAGTGGTCCTCACCTCCCGCGGCGGCGACCAGCACCGGGAGAAGGCGTTTCAGCTTGGGGCCTCCGATTACCTGATTAAGCCCTTTGAGGAAGAATCATTGGTGGCGACGGTCCGTCGCCACCTGAAAAATCGTCATCTCGCGTAAAACGCACAGGCCCAGCCGTCGATCTTTTCGTTGATTTCTTCGGCAGTTACCCCTGCCAGTTTCATGCCGTAGTTCGAATGAACAACCTCTCCCGAGGCTCCCGACCGGCATGCAACGGTTACGGAATGGACGTAACTCCGGCCCTTGGGGATCTTGGACGTGAGGATGTCCCGGAAGGTCTGGTGGACAATGCACAGCGGGTGGAGAAGGGCTTCGTTTTTGAACTGCTCCGTATATTCGCGGGTAGTCGAGGACCAAAACTCAGGGAAGATGCCGTTTTCCTTGAATTCTCCGAAGACCGGCACCATGGGGCACGCCTTGAGGATAAATACGTCCCCGTCCCGGAACCCCTCGCCCTCGAGATGGGTAAGCGGTGTCTCACCCCGGTCGTAGTGAGCCTCAAAATCCTCGAGATCCTTGAAATGCATTGTTCCGCCGTGTTTTTCGGCGATGGACCTGCCGATGCGCCTCAGCAGTGTGGTCTTTTCTACGATATCTAAAGCCCCATCCTCGAGAATGCGCCGGATCTTGTCCTTGTTTTCGCGCACAAAGGCCGTAATAAAGGCTTCGTGGGTTGCTACGGTGTTCATGTTGTCTGTCCTCCTTTGATGCGGACCATCTGCGGTGGCCCCGGTTTTCTTTTTCTGATCGGTCCGGACCGACAGGTCTTGAAGCCGCCCGAACTGACCCGGGTCAAATGAGTCTACCATAACACGCCCATATCGGGCCGTGTGGGGAAATCCCCTACATCATGTAAGGAAGGTTACGGGAAAGCG
Source organism: uncultured Nitrospirota bacterium (assembly GCA_964474325.1). GTDB lineage: Bacteria > Nitrospirota > Thermodesulfovibrionia > SZUA-242 > CAYYSS01 > CAYYSS01. The sequence goes on along the minus strand of CAYYSS010000169.1, from coordinate 3,510 downwards.
CCGGTGTTGGGGTAAAATGGGTTCTAAGATTGATGTGTTCGTAAACAAGGAAAAGATGTGTCGTTGCGAGCGGAACTAAGCAATCTCGTCGTTCGTACGTTATTGAAAAAACGAGATCGCTCCGCCCTGGGCGGGGTCGAATCGGCCTCCTGGCAAAAACGGCAAGCGAGACTTTTTACGAGACCACCAAGATTAGTTCAGGCAACGAGAAACGGCGGCGGCAGTTTGTTCCAAGCGTCATCTGACTGATAGGAGGAGACCATGGCACTCGTATCGATGAACCCGGCCACCGGAGAGATTCTCAAAGAGTACCGTGAGTGGAGCGCGGATGAAGTCGATGCGGCCCTTGAGCGGGCCGATACCGCGTGGAAGGACTGGCGCACCCGGCCCGCCGAAGAGCGCGTAACACCTCTTGAGGCGCTCGCGGGGATCGTCAGGACCCGCCGGGAAGAACTTGCGGCTATCGTCTCTCAGGAAGTGGGTAAGGCGATCGGGGAGGCGCGGGCGGAAATAGCGAAATGTGCGGCGGTATGCGATTACTACAGGGAAAAAGGTCCCGGATTTCTCCGGCCGGAGGAAGTGGAGTCCGACGGCGTCCGTTCCTATGTGCGTTTCGAACCCCTGGGCCTGGTCCTTGCGGTTATGCCCTGGAACTTCCCGTTCTGGCAGGTTTTCCGGGCGGCGGTGCCCGCTCTGACCGCGGGCAACGGGGTTGTGCTCAAACATGCCTCAAACGCCATGTGGTCCGCCCGGTCGATCGAGGGATTGTTCCGTGAAGCGAGATTTCCCGAAAACCTGTTTACGACACTTCAGATAAGTGCCGGGGGGGTGGAACAGGTTATCGCCGATTCCCGGGTACGAGGCGTAACCCTCACCGGGAGCGTTGAGGCCGGACGCAGGGTTGCGGCTTTGGCCGGCCGGTACCTGAAAAAGACGGTTCTGGAACTGGGCGGCTCGGATCCCTTCATCGTTCTTGAGGACGCGGACCTGGAGCGTGCGGCTGAGACGGCGGCACGTGCGCGGACCATGAACGCGGGACAGAGCTGTATCGCCGCCAAACGTTTTATCGTACTCGAGGAGGTTTATGAGAAGTTCTTAGACCTTTTCCGAACGAAGCTCGAAGGTATCAGAGTCGGAAATCCGGCGGAAGATGATACCGATATCGGGTCCCTTGCCAAAGAAGAATTCCTCGATCAGTTACAGAGCCAGATTGATCGATCCGTGGCCGCTGGGGCGAAGGTCCTTCTGGGCGGGACCCGCATACCCGGCCAGGGTGCCTTTTTCCCGCCGACCCTGATAGCGGACGCGGCCCCCGGCATGGCCTGCTGGGAGGAAGAACTCTTCGGGCCGGTGGCAACACTCATACGGGCACGGGACGAGGACGATGCGATTCGGATCGCAAACGGAACGGCCTTCGGTCTCGGTGCCAGCGTCTGGACAAGAGACCTTTCGCGGGGCGAGGCCATCGCCGCCCGTATCGAAGCCGGGGCGGTCTTCGTAAACGGTATGGTAAAGAGCGATCCGCGGCTCCCGTTCGGGGGGATCAAGGACTCGGGTTACGGTCGGGAACTGTCCGGCTTCGGTATTCGGGAATTCGTAAACGTGAAGACCGTCTGGGTCGCCGAGTAGTCCCGGCCGGGGCGCGGCTCGAGAGACGCCGGCTATGGGCTACACGGAAGACCCGCGAAATATGCGGCAATATCCTCGATGTCCGTCGTGCTTAATTGTGCCGCCTGCGGGGACATGAGAGGATCTTTCCGGGTGCCGTTTTTAAACGCCGTGAGCTGTTTCACGAGATAGATCTGCTTCTGTCCGGCGAGGTCGGGCCACGCGGGATTCATGCTCACACCTTGAGGCCCGTGGCAGGCCCCGCAGGCGCCCGCCTTGGTCCGGCCTGCTGAAGGGTCACCCGCGATCGCGGCGGCGCCCGCCGTTAATAGACTAAGGATCGTGATAACTGCACAAAGGGTTTTCTTCATCGTAACCTCCCGGTTGTAAGGGGGCGGCCGGCGAACCGCTGTCCCGTTGTTTCCGCACTATAGCACCGGTCGGAAGGCGAGTCAAGGCGCGGGGCCGGCAGGCGGACAGAGGGGGCGAAAGCGACCCGGAATGCCGTGCCGTTTATCGGTTCGGTATAGTAGTACGGAGGCCCTATTTACAGCGAAAGGACGAAACGATGATTTTTTCGAAGATAAAAACAGGCGGGCAGATAAGCGGTTTTCGGATCGACGAAAGTGTTGCTCTCGACGAGTTGAACGCAACCCTTATCAGGCTCACCCACCTGGCGACCGGAGCCCGTATGGTGCATATGGCGTGCGACGACACCAATAATCTTTTCGGCGTGGGGTTTCGCACCCCGCCGTCGGATTCCACGGGGGTCGCCCACATCCTGGAGCACACGGTCCTCTGCGGTTCACGCCGGTTTCCGGTGCGTGACCCCTTCTTCGCCATGCTCAAAAGAAGCCTCAGTTCGTTCATGAACGCACTGACATCAAGCGACTGGACCATGTATCCCTTTTCCAGCCAGAACAAAAAAGATTTTTACAATCTTCTCGACGTCTATCTGGACGCGGTTTTTTTCCCCCTCCTGAGGGAGCGCGATTTCTCCCAGGAGGGTCATAGGATCGAGTTCGTAAACCCGGACGACCCGGCGAGCCCGCTTACGTATAAAGGGGTTGTGTACAACGAGATGAAGGGCGCCATGGCGGATCCCTCCTCGCTTCTGCCCCACCGTCTGGCCGAGCATCTCTACCCCACGACCACCTATCGATTCAACTCCGGCGGAGAACCCGCCGTGATTCCGAGCCTCAGATACGAGGATCTCAAGGCCTTCCATGCGCGGTACTATCACCCGAGCAATTCGTATCTCTTTACCTACGGCGATCTGCCCCTGGAAGGGCACCTGGAAGTTATCGATTCCCGGGCGCTGAGCCATTTCCAGGCAATCGATCCCGACAGCGCCGTCCCCCCGGAGACCAGGCTGGGCGCGCCCGTTTCCCTGCGGGTCCCGTATCCCGTCGAGCCCGGGGGGGAGACGGCCGGCAAGGCCATGGTCCAGCTTGGGTGGCTCACCACGGAAATCAACGACACATTCGGAACCCTGGCGCTCCGGGTCCTCGCTCAATTGCTGTTGGGAAATCCTGCGGCTCCCCTGTATAAAGACCTGCTCGACTCCGGTCTCGGGGCGAATCTGGCACCGGGAACGGGGTTTCACGACGAATCCCGGACCACGTATTTCGCCGCGGGGCTCCAGGGCACCGACGCGAACAGGACCGAGAAGATCGAGGCCGTGATCATGGAGACCCTCGAGCGGATTTCTCGGGAGGGATTTTCCGACGACCGTATCGCCGGTGTTATCCACCGGCTCGAGTTCTCCCAACGGGAGGTCACGGGAGATCATTATCCGTATGCGTTACTGCTCATGTTCCGTATGTTCGGTTCGTGGATACATGCCGACGATCCGGTCACCCCTCTGCGCCTTACGGAACACCTGGATCGGCTGAGGGGAGA
>CAYYSS010000168.1:0-6318 GCA_964474325.1 uncultured Nitrospirota bacterium | reverse complement strand
TATTGTTCCTCGGACCGGCGTCGCCCGGCCATGCCCGGACGGAGGGCCCTCTCGTAAAACTCCGAATGGACCTTGACAGGGAGATACTTGTCGCGGGCCGCCCCCAGCGGGCCGTGATCAAGGTCTCGTTCGGGGTACCGGACGTACCCCGGCGGGGCGTTCGGCCGCCGGTCAACCTTGCCCTCGCCCTTGATCGATCGGGGTCCATGTCCGGACGGAAAATCCGGAAGGCCCGGGAGGCCGCCGTAGAGGCCCTGGGGCGGCTCTCGGGAGACGATATGTTCGCCCTGGTCGTCTACGACCACGAGGTCCTGACGCTGGTCCCGGCACAGAGGGTTGCCGATACCGACTGGATAGCGGACCGTATCATGAGCATTCAGGCCCGCGGCAATACCGCGCTCTTCGGGGGGGTAAGCCAGGCGGCGGCCGAAGCCCGGAAGAGCGCAGGAGGGCGTTACGTCTCCCGGGTGATTCTGCTTTCCGACGGACTTGCGAACGTCGGGCCGAGTTCGCCCCAGGATCTGGGGCGGCTGGGAGCGGCCTTGCGGAAAGAAGGTATTTCGGTAACCACGATAGGAATCGGTAACGGTTTTAACGAGGACCTTATGGCCCGGCTTGCCGAACGCAGTGACGGGAATCATTATTTCGTCGAATCGAGTCAGGATCTTCCCCGGATCTTTGCCGCGGAATTAGGCGACGTGCTTACGGTCGCCGTGCGGAAGGTGGTCGTGGAGATCGAGTGCGAGGAAGGTGTGCGGCCCCTCCGTATTATCGGACGCGACGGCAGGATTCGGGGCAACCGGGTGGAACTCACGCTGAACCAGTTGTACGGGGGGCAGGAAAAGTACGCCCTTGTCGAAGTGGAAATCCCCGCCGGGGCGGCCCGGGAATCCCGGCCGGTGGCGACGGCGAATATACGGTATGAAAACGTCTTCACCCGGAACTCCGAAATCGCCCGGGCCACGTCCCGGGTCCGGTTCAGCGAACGGGAGTTCGAGTCGAAGCAATCCGTGAATCGGGCCGTGCAGGAGTCTCTTGTGGAAAACGAAATGGCGGTAGCACGGGACCGGGCGCTGGATTATTATAAGGAAGGGAAGAAACAGGAAGCGGCCCGGCAACTGCGGATAACCGGCCGGGTACTCCGGGAGCGGAGCCTGGCGCTCGGATTAGACGATTTAGCGGGGAAAGCGGGCGTACTGGAACAGGATGCCGTGGAATTCGAAGCGAACGCCCCGCTTCCGGAACCGAAGAAGAAAGAGATCCGGTCCGACAGTTATCGGATCCGGAGCCAGCAGAAAGCGTACTGATGAACGGCGAGAGGCGATGGGCGAGGGGGGATGAGAGGCGGGAAGACGGAAAAGGGAAGACGTGAGACGTGAAAGGCAGGAAAACGTGAGACGGAAGACGTTAGACGTGAACTTCTCCCCTCTCCCTTCTGACTTCTCCCTTCCAACTTCTCCCGTCTCCCTTCTCCCGTCTCACTTCCAAAGGCTGCCGACCGCCTGCCGCGCGGATTTTCCCGGCTGCCGCGGCCCGGGCGAACGCTCGTATGCGTAGTATCATTATCGGAGCCTGGACCGCACTCCTCGTTTCGGCGCTCCTCCTGGGCGGACTCGCCCTTAAACTTATCGGGAAGCGGGAAGCGCGGATCGAGGAGACTGCACGGGCGGCCGCGTTGCAGCGGGCCCGGGCCGTGGCGGAGGGAATCGACGGTGTTCTTCTGGAAATCCGTTCGGCCTTCCTGGAACGGCTCACGGGGATGCCGCCGGGAGACCTTCCGAGGGCGCTTGAAGACTGGCGGTCCGCGAGCCCCCTTGTGAGAAACGTATTTATCGTCTCCGACGACGGCAGGGTCCTGTTGCCGCACATCGGGCCGGGGGCGACGGAGGAGGAAGAGGGGTTTATCAGGAGATTCAAAACCCTGTTCGCGGGAGAAGCCGCGTGGTCCCAGGGAGCGGGGGAGGGGGCTCAAACGGGTGATGCCGAGACGGCGCGATCGCCTCGGCGGGAACTGAGGGCCCTTGCCCTTGCCCGGCCCGAAGAACGCTTTGCGGCGGAAGCCCCTGCCCGCCCGGGTCGCCGAGGGTGGCTCCCCTGGTACGCGGACGATCGGCTCACCCTGCTGGCCTGGGTGGAACTTCCGGAAGAGGGCATTAGATACGGGGCCGAAGTGGAGATGATGGCGCTTGCGGCGCATCTGTTTCCGGTATTTCCCACGTCGCTGCCCGCGGGCCTCTCCTTCGCCCTTGTTGACGGAGGAGGAAGGGCGTTTTACCAGACGGGTGCAACATCGATTCTCCAACTTGATCAAATCGCACTGACCCCCGCAGGCCCGCGGCTTCCCCACTGGCAGGTTGCGGTCTACGGCTCGCCGGAGGCCCTCGCGGGTCTCGGTAAGGACACGCATCTCGTATGGCTCCTCCTGGCGGGGACGTTCGTCGCGGCCATCGTATTCGGGGGCTCGCTTCTCCTCTGGCAGGCTCGACGAAACGCCCTCGACGCACGCCGGAAGACCACGTTTGTCTCGAACGTTTCCCACGAGTTGAAAACACCGCTGACGACTATCCGTATGTACGCCGATCTTCTCGTCGAGGGCGTGGTGCGGGACCGGGAGAAGCGGGAACACTATCTGCGGGTTATCGGATCCGAGAGCGCCCGGCTCGCCCGCCTTGTGAACAATATGCTGGACTTCAGCAGGCTCGAACAGGGACGTAAGACGTACCGACGCGAGGAAGTCTCCCTGAAGGATCTGATCGAGGAACAGTTGGAAACCCTGCACATGCGGTTCGGGGACGTCGGCATGGACGTCGAACGCAGGTTTGACGCAGGCGACTGCGTGGTTTTCTCGGATCGGGACGCCCTGGAGCAGATATTCCTGAATATCATCGATAACGGGGTGAAGTACGCTTCCTCCGGCGGGGTATTACGTATCGAATTCGTGAAAACCGCGGACGGGTTTCTCGTTCGTTTCCGCGATCGCGGGCCGGGAATTGCGCCGGAGCACCGGCAGAAGGTGTTTGAGAGTTTTCACCGGATCGATAAGTCTCTCACGACGAAACAGCCGGGAACCGGCCTCGGTTTGAGTATCGCCCGGCAACTGGCCCGGGATCTGGGCGGCGATATCGTTCTGGAGACGGCGGAACGGGACGGGGCGTGCTTTACGGTCACGGTACCGCGGGGAGGGCCGGCGTGAGCACGGAACTGCGGGTTTTGATCGCCGAAGACGATCCCCATATACGTGACGGCCTTCGCGAGCTTCTGGAGTCCGAGGGATACGATGTCGATTCCGCGGCGGACGGAGACGAAGCCCTGGCGTTCTGGGAAGAGACCGGGCCGGATTTGATTATTCTCGATGTCATGATGCCGAAAAAAAAGCGGCTACGACGTCTGCCGTACCATACGCAGGCGGGACCGGAAGACCCCGATCATCATGCTTACGGCCAAGGGTGAGGAGATCGATAAGGTCGTAGGGCTGGAATCCGGCGCGGACGACTACGTGACGAAACCATTCGGGATTCACGAACTCCGGGCCAGGATCCGTGCGGTTCTCCGGCGTTCGCGGGGGGACTACGGCGAGGTTTCGGATGATTCCATGCCGGGGGTTTTTCCCTTCGGCGCGGGGACGGTCGATCTCGGCCGTCATGCTATAATCCGTGACGGTCGGGAACTTCCGCTCACTCCGAAGGAACTTCGGCTCGTCCGGGTGTTCCGACAAAGGGCCGGAACGGTGCTCGACAGGGATACCCTGCTCAACGAGGCCTGGGGGATCGACTATTTCGGGACGACCCGCACACTGGACCAGCACGTCGCGCAACTCCGGAAAAAAGTCGAACCCGACCCGTCGCGTCCCACGGTGATTGTCACCATTCATGGTGTCGGGTACCGCTACGATCCCGATACCCGGGCCATGGGCGGGGGGGATGAGAGGCGGGAAGACGGAAAAGGAAAGACGTGAGCCGGCGTGCGACGAAGGCGGGAGCGTATTTTTTTTGATTCGACCGGCCCTGTCTCGACAATTATTTTGTAACGACTATCAAAGAGTAAAGGAACAGCAAACGACAATGAAACGGATACTCCACGTTACAGCGCTTTTTGCCTTTATCGCGGCGGTTACCGGTACGGCGGTTATCGCCGACGCGACAACCGTGCGGCTCGAAACTTCTCTCGGTCCGATCGAAATCGAACTGTACGAAGACGAGGCCCCGCGTACTACGGCGAACTTCCTTTCCTACGTGGCAGACGGGTCCTTCGACGGGTCGTTTTTCCATCGTCTGGATCCGCGGTTTGTCCTCCAGGGAGGCGGGTACACATTCGACCCCTCCAAGGGAGACTTCGCCGCCGGAGGCGGGGTGGCCGAAATTCCGCAGGGGCCTCCGATCCCCAACGAGGCCGGGCTGTCAAACGAGAAGGGAACGGTCGCCATGGCCCTCCTTGCCGGCGATCCGAACTCGGCGCGGAGCCAGTGGTTCATCAATCTCGAGGACAACAGCGGGGATCTGGATCCTCCGAACGGTTCTTTTGCGGTATTCGGCCGGGTGACCGATGCAACCATGGCGACCGTGGAGGCCATCGGGAAACTCAGAACGCGGGGGTTTACGAGTGTCAACGAGTTCTTCAGCCAGGTACCGGTACGGGATTACTCTTTCGGCTCGGCCGTGACAACGGATAATCTGGTTATGATCCATGCCGCCTACGTCGTGGGTACGTTGCCCGTTCTGCCGGCCGCGACCCTGTCGGGGAAGGTTTCGGGAGCTGAGTTCAGGGGCGGAGCGACCGCCGACGGAGGGATGACCTACGGGCAGGTTTTTCAGAAATCCGACACGGTGCGCGTAGAGATTTCCGTTTCGGTGCAGGCCGACCACCGGGGCCGGAACGGCCGGATGATAACCGCGGCGCTTGTAGCCGGCGTACTCTTTGTTCGTGACGCCGACGGGCTCTGGGACGTTTGGGACAGAACGATCGATGGTCTTTTCGAGGACGCCGCCCCCCGACCCCTGGCCGACGTGGAAGGAGGAGAGATACTGACGATACCCCTTTCGGGATTGGGCGGCCTGACCCTGGGATTTCTCAAGGGCTACGAAGCCCCCGACGGGGATATCCACTTTACGGCCGAACCCGTTGTTGTAACGATAGCGGAATAGTCTCCCGACAGCGGTTTCGCTTGATTCCGGGAGAATCTGTTGCTAGAGTAACGATAACGGCTATGGGAAAAGGACTGGACAAGCGTTCGCGCTATGCGGCGGTATCACTGCTTGCGGTTTTGCTCGCCTGGGGACCGGGGGCCTACGGCCTTTCGGTTCAACCCTTTTCGTTCCCCGATGCTCCCGATGCGGGCAGGATACTCGGGATTACGGAACGCGACGGGGTTGTCATCGTGCCGCTTTCAAGCGGCGTGGTCAAGCAATACGATCCGGCCGGCGGCTGGCTGACGATTCCCGACACCTCGTTCCTGGAGCGCCCCGGGAATCTGACCGGTATAACGGCCGTAACGGACGACTGTCCCCGGTTCATGCCGGAAGGTTCGGGTCTTCTGACGACCCATTCGATGTTCATCGCCTCCATCCAGCGTACGCACCGGCTCAATACGGACTTCGGGCCGGCGTATCTCGAGTCTTTCTCCCGCTTTGCCGGGGATAAAACCCTCGTCGGCGGGCTTGCGTCCGTGGGATGTGTTACGGCCTGGGTACAGAAAGGGCCGAACAACGAAACGCTCCGGATCAATGTCGACGGCGATGAAGGCTCGCTGGATTTCCGCAACGGCGCCGACGGCCTGGTCGACGGTATCGTTCCCGCGGAAGAGGAACTACGGGGTCTCGAGGCGGAACTCAATGCAGAGGGCGAGATCGTTCTGGTTATCGCGACCGACAGTGCGGTCTATCGGGTTACGTATGCCGAGCAAAGGACGACCGTGGAACACGTCCGTCTTAACCGTCTGCCGGTATTCGAAGGCGCTGATTCCGGGATATGTTTCGTGGGTGAGAGTGCGTTCACCCTCCCGCTCCTGGCAAGCGATCCCGACGACGACCCGGTGACGTTCGAAATCCTTGGAAGCGCCGACGGTTTCTCGGCGGCGGGGTTGACCAACGATTGCAAGGTCAGCGGACGTTTTACCTGGAACGTGCGGATTGACGACGGAAAGACCGACCCCGACGAACGGCCGACCCGGGAATACTCGATCGTCGTCCTGGAGCCCGGGGCGCCGGGGGGGCCTTCGATTACCGCGTTTTCCGCCATACCTACGGGCAGCGCACCCCTTGAGGTCATGTTCTCGTACGATGCTTCGGGAAACAATCCTCCGGGAGTGTGCTTGTTCGACTT
>CAYYSS010000167.1:0-6321 GCA_964474325.1 uncultured Nitrospirota bacterium | reverse complement strand
ATCGACGTCCGCGCCTGGGGCGCCGCGGACGGAGCAAAACCTGAGAAAGGGGGTATTGAGGATGGTATTTGAGGTGAAAATGTGTGAGGAATTGTCGAACAAAGCGAAGATCAAGGTGGTGGGTATCGGCGGTGGGGGCGGCAACGCGGTCAACAATATGATCGCGGCCGGTCTCCGGGGCGTTGAGTTTATCGCCGCGAATACGGATTTTCAGGACCTGGAATCGTCGTCGGCTCCCGTAAAGATCCAGCTTGGCGACAGCCTGACCCGAGGACTCGGCGCCGGCGCCGATCCGGAAAAGGGCCGGGAGGCTGCCGAACAGGCCAAAGACGCAATCGTCGAGGCGCTGACCGGAGCCGACATGGTATTCATATCCGCTGGTATGGGCGGGGGAACGGGAACGGGCGCCGCACCCGTCGTCGCCCGGGCCGCCCGGGAACAGGGCGCACTGACGGTCGGGGTGGTCACCCGGCCCTTCGGTTTCGAGGGCTTGATGCGATCCCGGAATGCTGCGGCAGGCATTAAGGAGTTGCGCCAGAACGTGGATGCCATCATTACCATCGACAACAACAGGCTCCTCATGAGCATGGACAACGGCGTGGGGTTTCAGGAGGCGTTCCGGGTTGCGGACGACGTCCTGAAGGACGCGGTTCAGGGGATCTCGGATATTATCCTCGTTCCCGGACTCATCAACGTGGACTTCGCCGACGTTCGAGCCATCATGGCCGGTATGGGTAAGGCCGTCATGGGTATCGGCCGGGCCACGGGCGAAGGCCGAGCCGTCTCGGCGGCCAAGGCCGCTATATCCAGTCCCCTTCTCGAAGAGGCGTCCATCGAGGGGGCCCGCGGCGTGCTGATCAACGTTTCGGGCGGGCCTGCCATGACGCTTCACGAGGTAAACGAGGCATCGCTCCTGATCCAGGAGATGGCCGACGAAGAGGCCCAGATCATATTCGGGTCGGTCATTAATTCCGGGCTTGAAGACGAGGTGGTGGTCACCGTCATCGCCACCGGCTTTGAGGAAAAACGGGAACAGGTCTCCGTGAGAAACCTCAAATCCTGGAAATCCCGCCCCACTGTCCCGCCGCTTAAGGGCGGGTCGGAACGGTTTTTATCAAAAGACCTTTCCCTTGACATGCTTCCCACGCCGGGAATCAACGAAGACCCGCTGGATGTGCCGGCCTTTCTCCGCCGGGCTCCCGGTCAGGGGGGAATCAGGAAACGGGTAGTCGGCGCCCAGCCGAGCTGATCGGCAGGCACAGGGAAGGTCCTGTTTTCCGGTGAGCCGGTCCGTTGCAAAGCGGATAGCCCTCCGGCTCGAAAGGGAAGAGGGCGCCGTCCGGAAAGACCCGGGCGGCAGGACCAACGTTGCCCTCGTATTTCCCAACCGATATCGGGTGGGGATGTCCAATCTGGGATTTCAGGGGGTTTACGCCCTCCTGAACCAGCGGGAAGACGCCCTCTGCGAACGGGCCTTTTATCCCGATCCGGAAGACCTGCCGGAATTCGAGAAGGACGGCGCGCCGATCCGTACGTATGAAAGCGGGCGGCCTCTCAAGGAGTTTGACGTTATTGCCTTTTCGGTGGCCTATGAAAACGATTACCCCCGGGTCGCCGAAATACTGCGCCTCTCGGGCCTGAGCCCCCGGGCCCGGGAGCGCACTCCCCATGACCCCCTCGTCCTCCTGGGCGGTGTCTGTCTCACATACAACCCGGAACCCCTCGCCCCTTTTGCCGACGTGATCATGATCGGCGAGGCCGAGGTTATCGTAGGACCTTTTTTCGACCTCCTTCGCGGGGATCCTCCCCGGCCGGAACTGGAAGAACAAAGCGTTTCCCTGCCCGGTGTTTATTGGCCCTCGCGGTCGGAACCGGTCTACGACGACGACGGCCGACTGGTCGGGCGGAAAGGCCGCCCGGGGGACCCGGCCCGTGTTCGGAAAGGATTTCTCCGGAGTCTGGACGGATCGACCCGGCGGACAACGGTTTTCACGCCGGAGACCGAATTTGCCGATATGTGTCTTGTCGAGGCGTCCCGGGGCTGTCCCTGGGGCTGTAATTTCTGCGTGGCCGGCAGTGTGTACCTGCCCGTCCGGCATCGGAGCCCGTCGGATCTCTCCGCGGAGATAGAGGCCGGGCGGCCGCGGCGTCACGGGGTTGTCGCCCCCTCGCCGTCGGATTACCCGGGTATCGAAGGGCTCCTCAGGACCCCGGGGGTTCGACTGTCGATCTCCTCGGTGCGGGCCCGTTCGAAGACGGCGGAAATCGTCTCGCTTCTTGCCGATCGGGGACAGAAATCGGTCTCCATTGCCCCCGAGGCGGGATCCGAGCGGCTCAGAAGAGTTATCAGAAAACGCCTCTCGGAGGCGGAAATCCTGGAGACGGCGTCCCGGATAGCGGGAACGACGATCGGGACCCTGCGGCTTTACTTCATGGTGGGACTCCCCACGGAGACCGACGCGGACGCAGAGGCGATCGCCGTGCTTGCCGGAAAAGTCCGCGGGGTCTTTCCCCGGGGGAAAATCGCCCTCAGTGTGAGCTGTTTCGTGCCCAAACCCTGGACGGCGTTTCAGTGGGAGGCGTTTGCGCCGGTGGACCTGATCAAACGCCGCCTGAATATCGTCCGGCGGGGCATATCGACGCTGTCACGCGTCACCCTGCGCCACGAGACCCCCCGGGCGGCGGCGCGGGAAGCCCTGTTGGCCCGGGGCGACCGCCGGATGGCCGACGTTATAGAGTCCCTTGCCCGGGGCCGGTCGTGGCGGGAGGCCCTTCGGGGCGCCCGTCTCGACCAAGGGGCCGAACTCGGTCCGCGGGACCCGGAGGATTTTCTCCCCTGGGATTTCATCGATCTGGGCATAGCGAAAGAAACCCTCCGCCGGCGGGCCCGCAGATCCCGGGAGAGCGGGTAGGGTACAGAAAAACGCTTATTCCTGTTGACCCTGGGCGCATTTATATGCGAATATTTACAGTCCGGAAGATTTTGGGGTTATAGTTGTATACCGCCGCACAGGTCCCTTTGTACGGTTTCTATGACTTTACCTTCAAAGGCTTCAACTTCAGTGAAAGGAGGTATGTCCGATGGCGAATGGGACCGTAAAATGGTTCAACGAAACCAAAGGGTACGGTTTTATCACCCAGGAGTCCGGAGGCGATGTATTCGCACATTTCTCCGAGATCCAGGGCGATGGATTCCGGACCCTGGCTGAGGGCGACGCAGTGACGTTTGACGTCGTCGAGGGCGAAAAGGGGCCGAAGGCAACGAATATCGTAAAGCAGTAATGGCGACCGTCGGCCGCCCTGAAGGGCGGCCGACGCTGTTTCACATCCGCGAGGAAGTTCCCAGTCAACACGTTAACGATCCCGTTCCCCGCTCGGGGAACGGGAAATTATTGAGAAATCAGGAGTACACATGGCGAAACGTTCGGGCATGTACAAGGCAGAGAAGCGCAGGAAAGAGGTGGCCCGCCAGAAGAAAAAGGAAGAGAAACGTCTTCGACGCCGTAACAAGGGCGCCAACGGGGGGCTCGACGACATGATCGCCGAACCTATCGCATCGCCGGAAGAGACGGCGGACGGTGCCGGGGAGACATCGCCGGCGGAAGGAGAATCTTCGCCGGCAAACGGGGATAGTCCGTAAAACGGTTTCGGGAGGCGATACGCGTACGGCCCCTTGCCCGGACTTCTCATCCCGCCATGGCGGGATCGCGAGGGGCCGGACAGTGACATAGGTACAGGGCGCGCGCAGATTCGGGCGCCCTGTCCGTTTCGGATCGAACACCCACATCAAGCGTAACGCAGGAGGCTTGGGGCGTTCCGGTTCCGCAGGAGAATACGCGTGAGAAAGGCCGGTTAGAACAGAAGGTCCACGGAGATTCTCTCTCCGGTGGTCTCATCTACCACATGAAGCCTCAAGCGGTCGGCACCGTGCGCCTCTCCGGGAAAAAACAGTAGCCTCTGGCTGATTCCCTGGGGCTCGATCGGCTTATTTTCCAGGCTTCGCCGGCGCAGATCGTCTCGTATCGAATACCGTACGTCACCGTCATCAAGGCCCTGCGCGCCGCCGGCAACCGCCCCGCCCGCCGCGCCTATGGCCGCACCTTTGCCGAGTGACTCACTCACACTGTCACCGGAAACGATTCCGATCGCCGCACCGATGATGGCACCCGCGGCGGCACCGAGTACCGCCCCTCTGCCCGCTCCGGGCATGACTTCCCCCCAATCGGTGACCTTTTCGATACGCTGGTAGACAACCTGCTGATCCATAATATTCCAGAGTTTCCCGTCCCTGTCCTTGAGAAACGTCTGCCCGGGCACAATGCGAATGGGATGATCGCCTTTGTGGTCGAAGATGACCTGCACCGGCAAGACCTTAGCGCTCAGAATATCGAACCCGAACATCTCCCGTGCGGCGGCCGGGTCGGTAAACGACCGGGCGGCAACGGTGGCGCCGAACATATCGGTGGCATTGGGAAGGTCCACGGGCATGACGAAGGGCAGAGGTTTATGTTCGTAACGGGCACAGGACAGGAAAACGAGCGTTACTATGACGATAGCTGGAGGTACTATCCGGCGCATGTTTCACCGCCGTTATTTACAAGGGGCTGCCCACTTCTCTCTTCCATACGGGTAGTCTGGTCGATTATCCCGGCCGGGTCAAGGGAAAACCATTGTTTCGGTGACTGGAAACGTGGGGGCCTTTGTCCTGTTATGTACGGAGAAACCGGCGGTTGAACGCATAGTAATTGATGTTCTTGTCCTCAGGATATCAGTCAACGGATGACGGCGTACACCGCCGGGGCACCGCGTCCCGTGCGGTTCGGCGCCCGGTGCTATACTGGGGAATTATCGAGACGAAAGGAGCGGGTGTGTGGGAGAGATACGTTTATTGTTCGTAAAAATCGTTTCGGTTTTCCTTGTTGTTTTCTGCGCCGGAAACGCCGGGGCGGACCAGGGAATCTCCTTCGAGGGGGTTCGTTGCGCAGTGGAGACGGACGGGAACTCCTACCGGCTCAAGCTGGACAACATCATGCTGGGAGAAGATGCCTATTCCGTAGACTGGACCCTCGACTTCGCCACCGCGGCATGGACGTTCAGTTCCGTGGAGGCCGCCCCGTCTCCGGACCTTCAATTTTCTCCTGATCCAGGAATCCGTGTCGACTATGCTTCCATACCCGGGGCGGTTGTGGACCGGGAGACAGGCGTGGTGTATTTGACCTACACCTATAATCGGGAGGGCACAGGCCCGGGGATTCAGCTGGTATCCACCGCGGCCGACGGCCTCGAGTTCGGACCGGGGGTCGATCACGGTACGGTCCACGCGCGATTCAGTTTGACATCTCTTCTGGCCCCGGACGGGCGATGGCGCAGGTATAATGCGGGCAGGGTTCCCGGAACACTCGAGAGCAGTGTGTCAACGGATGGGTTTACCTTTGTGCGGGAACCCGGTATTCGCTATACGCTCCCCGAAAACGACAACGGATCAATGGGCGTCAGTACCATGTACACGGACCCCACGGGCGCCGTCGTACTGTTCTATGTTGGCGATATGGGACACGCCGACAACGTGCGCCTGGCCTATTCCATCGACGGGGGCCTCACGTTCACCCAGGAAACGGACAATCTCCTCGGGGACCGGGACCTGGACGCTACGGAGAAGTTCGTCGATCCTCGTACCCTCCTTCTGCCCGACGGCCGCCGTCGTCTTATAACCATGCGGCGGGGAAGGAACGGTACGGTGCCCGTTCCCGGAACCCGGGCAGTGGGTGAACTCGTCACGTTCATCAGTACCGATGGTAAAACCTATCACCGCGAGCCGGGGATCCGGCTGAGCCCCGGGGATTTCACGGAGTTTGCCGTGTGGTCACTGAACGATCCCACCCTGGTCAGGCTTCCGGACGGAAGATTTCGCATCTACGTCGCCGCCCTCGTGGACGATACAAGCCCGGATGCACCGTCGGCCTCGAAGTGGGTTATCGTGAGTGCGACGTCGGCGGGGGGGCTGGAATAGAACGGCCGGTCGGTGAAACCGGAAAGCCCCAAGGCTCCTGCGTTGCGCTTGATCCGGGTGCTCGACGTACCGTCACGTACGCCTGCGTGCCCGAATCCGCGCGCGGCTCCGAGGAATTTCCGCGGAAACCGGATCGAATGTCGGGATCAAGAAATCGTACGGGCGTAGCGGGCGGCTTCATTCATGAGGCGGATTCCTTCGCGGATGCGGTCGGTGTCTTCGAAACCGTAGGAGAGTCGTAACTGACGCCTGCCCCGTTCGACCAGGCGGCCCCGTGGGTGAACGCAGAAGGATCCGGGCAGATAGAGCAC
>CAYYSS010000166.1:0-6321 GCA_964474325.1 uncultured Nitrospirota bacterium | reverse complement strand
TTTTTTGATCCCGCCGGCCCCTTCTCCAAGAATCTTTTGCAACGTTAAGGTCTACTCTGCAATGCGTAACGTCGATCCGGCCCTTCGTCGAGAAGACCCGACTCGGGGAGACTCGATTCGGGAAGTTTCAGGCTTTGTGCCGGCGGTTGACGGGTTGCGGCCCGAAAACCGTCTTGGGCAGGGGTGCCGGTCAGCCTTTGACTACGGTTCCGGACCGGATACAGCGGGTGCAGGCGTAAATGCGTCGGGTCGTGCCGTCACCCGCCGCAACGCGAACCCGTTGAACGTTCGGCTTGAAAACTCGTTTCGTTTTGTTATTCGCGTGGCTCACGTTGTTGCCCACCATGCGCCTTTTTCCACAAACATCGCAAACTGCCATTGTTCCGTTACCCCCTAAAACCGTGCCCCGTCCCCGGAGTGCCGGGCGCGGACGCGTTTGAAATTCACGAGCCGTTATGATAGCATTACCCGATTGGATTTACAAGCACCTGTACGTACCTGTGTCGCTTGCCGCCGCCGTCGCCCCCAGCGGGAACTGTTGCGGTTGGCGGTCCATGCTTCCGGGAGGATCGCGTACGATCCGCGGTTCCGGCATCCTGGACGCGGGGCGTACGTTTGTCCCGAACCAGGGTGCGTTGATCGGGGAGTGCGGGTCAAGGTGATGAGGCGGGCGCTCCGCCGTCCTCGTCTGACCGACCGCGATATCGCGTCTGCGCGCGAAGAACTTCTTTCGGCAAGAGACCAGGGGAAACGAGACCGCGCGGCGGACCCATTACGAGAGGACGATGGCTAAAACGAGAGTATATGAACTCGCCCGGGAACTCGGTGTCGAGAATAAGGACGTGTTGCGGGAATTGCGGATGTTCGGTCTTACGAACAAGACACACTCCTCGACCCTCGACGACGACATCGTTCGGCGTATAAAAGAGTACTTCGAGGAGGTCAAGGCGGCCGAAGAGCCGGAACCCGAGAAGGAGCCCGCGAAGAAAAAACCTACGGATGCGGCGATGAAGGAGAAGCCGAAAAAGGCGGCGCCCGTGTCAGACGGCGCGGATGCGGTTACGGAAGAACCCCCCGAAGAGCAGAAGGGGGCGGCTGAAACCGAAGTCGCCGCCGAGGCGGCGGAACCCGTCCAGGCAGAAAAAACGGTCAAACTCCAGAAGACCTCCAAAAAAGCACCTGCGAAAAAGAAGGTGGAACCGTCCGAAGTCCTGAGGATTTCCGTCGATGAGCCCGCCGGTACCGGCACTCTTCTCAAGAAAAAGTTACCCAAGAGCGATCGGAAGGCACAGAAGAAAGAACTCATCATTGAGGAGACGCCGGAGAAGCTGCCCGAAGAAATCCAGGAGGAAAAGGTTCCCGACCGGTTTAAGAAAGAGGTCAAGACCGACGGCCTGAAAAAACTCAAAGGCAAAACCTTTGAGCCCCTGCGTAAAGTTGAGACGCGGAAATGGCAGGATTTCCGGCCCGTGGGTCGGCGAGGCCGTCACCGTCCCGCCGGACCGAAGACAAAGACGAAGAAATCGACATCCCCGGCGGCTCAGCAGACTACTTCCACGGCCGCGCCGCGCAGGAAAGACGTAAAACTTCAGGAGGGTACCACTGTTAAGGAATTTGCGGAACTTCTTGGGATCAAGCTTAACGAGATTATAAAGAAGTTCATGGAATTGGGGATGATGCCCACGATTAACGAACCCGTGGATCTGGATGCGGCCCAGCTGGTGGCCGAGGCGTACGGGGCAAAGATCGAGGTCGCCACGCTGGAGACGGAGGAAGACCTCCTGAAAGAACACGAAGAGGAAGATCCGGCCGCGCTGGAAAGCCGGCCGCCGGTAGTGACGGTCATGGGGCATGTGGACCACGGGAAGACATCGCTTCTTGACGCCATACGCGACGCCAATGTTATCGCGGCCGAAGCCGGCGGCATTACGCAACACATCGGCGCCTATTCGATCAACGCCGGGGGCAGGGACATTACGTTTCTGGATACTCCCGGGCACGAGGCGTTTACGGCTATGCGGGCCCGCGGGGCCCAGGTGACGGACCTGGTCGTTCTCGTGGTAGCCGCCGACGACGGCGTGATGCCGCAAACCGTGGAGGCGATCGATCACTCGAAAGCGGCGGGTGTTCCCATACTCGTGGCGGTCAATAAGATCGATAAGCCCGACGCCAATCCCGATAAGGTGAAAGGTGAATTGGGCGAACACGGGCTCGTGCCGGAGGAATGGGGCGGAGAAACGATCTTCTGTGAAGTGTCGGCGAAGCAGGGAATCGGTATCGACAATCTGCTTGAGATGATCCTGCTCCAGGCGGATGTCCTGGAACTCAAAGCCAACGCCAATCGGCCGGCCCGCGGCGTGGTGGTTGAAGCAAAACTCGACAGGGGCCGTGGGGCCGTGGCCACGGTACTCGTGCAACGGGGAACACTCAGGCCCGGCGATATCGGTCTTGCCGGGAGTTATTTCGGGCGGGTTCGGGCCCTGGTGGACGACAAGGGCCGGAGGATCGATCATGCGGGTCCGTCCGTACCCGTGGAGGTCCTCGGTCTTTCCGGTGTGCCCGCGGCGGGAGATACGTTCGCGGTCGTTGAAGACGAACGGACCGCACGGCAGATCACCAGTCTCAGGGCCGACAAGGCACGCCGCGAAGAGCAGGGGAAAATCCGCAAGTTGACCCTGGACGATCTCTACGCGAAGATCAAGGAAGGCGAAGTTAAAGACCTGAACGTGGTTGTGAAGGCGGACGTACACGGGTCGGTTGAGGCCGTGCGGGACGCCCTCGTAAAGATTACCCACGAAGAGGTCAAGGTAACGGTTGTTCACGCGTCCGCCGGGGGCATTAACGAAAGCGATGTTATGCTGGCGTCGGCGTCAAACGCCATTATTATTGGATTCAGTGTGCGTCCCGAGGCGAAAGCCCGGGAACTTGCGGAACGTGAAGGGGTCGATATCAGGCTCTATAACGTGATCTATAATGCCGTGGACGACGTGAAAAAGGCCCTTGAAGGAATGTTGGCTCCCACCCTGAACGAAAAGATCCTGGGGCGGGCGGAAGTCCGGCAGACCTTTCAGGTCTCCCGTATCGGCACCATCGCCGGCTGTTATGTTCTGGACGGTACGATCTCTCGAGCTTCTACCGGCGCACGAATTATTCGCGATAATCTGGTGGTCTACGAAGGGAAGATTTCGTCGCTTAAGCGATTCAAGGACGACGCGAAAGAGGTTGCCAGCGGTTATGAGTGCGGTATCACCATAGAGAATTTCAACGATTTGAAGGTCGGCGACATCATCGAAAACTATATTGTGGAAGAGATTGCCGCAACGTTCGAATAAAACCTGCCGCACGGGTCCGGTACGGACCGTTTGAGGGGACGGCTGGACAGACTCCATGGTGATCGGACTTCTCTCTCTTGATCTCCATATCCCCGACGCAGGCTCGCTCAAGTCGAAACGGTTCGTGCTGAAGAGCCTCAAGGACCGAATTCGCAATACCCATAACGTATCCGTGGCGGAGGTTTCCGGCCAGGACCTCTGGCAACGCTCGGGGCTGGCCGCGGTCGTTGTTTCCAACGATACGGCGTTTGCCCACAAGGTTCTTCAGGCTGTTCATACCATGGCGGAACGCGATCCGGGCGTGGAGGTGCTGGACGTCCGGATCGAAATGCTCTGACGAGGGGCAGGACACGAGGAGCGCCGCGGCGCCGGGTACGCCGTAAATCCCAACGTAGCGTTGGAGCCACAGCCAAAGAGTAGACTCGGCAGCACGACGGGAACTTCTCTGTGAGTTGCAAAGTCGGATCGACCCTTCGTCGAGAAGACCCGACTCGGGAAGTCGCGGAAAGAAACTAATGATGTTTGAAGGGGGCAGGACATGGGACTTCTCGTAGTCGGATCGGTCGCCTTTGACACCGTGCGGACACCCTTTGGCGCGGTGGAGGAGGCCCTCGGAGGGTCTGCCACGTACTTTTCCACGGCGGCCAGTTATTTTGTGGAGACGGCGTTGGTCGCCGTTGTGGGAGACGATTTCCCCGAACGGGAAATTCAGTTTCTCAAGAGTCGCGGTATTGACGTCACGGGGCTTCAGCGGGCCGCCGGCGCCACGTTTCGCTGGCAAGGGGAGTACGGCTACGACCTGAACGAAGCCCGTACACTGGACACCCAACTCAACGTGTTTGAGGATTTTCATCCGGTCTTGCCCGAAGAACACCGGGAAAAGCCCGTGGTCTTCCTCGCGAACATCGATCCGGACCTTCAGCGGGAGGTTTTAGAACAGGTTAATGGGGCAAAACTCGTGGCCTGTGACACCATGAATTTCTGGATCGAGGGTAAGCGGGACGCGCTGATTCGGACCCTCGGCCACGTGGATATGCTCGTAATAAACGACGGGGAGGCCCGGGAACTCGGGGGAGATCCCAATCTGGTCAAGGCCGCCGCCGCGATCCGGGCCATGGGGCCGGATATTCTCATCGTCAAGCGGGGAGAGTACGGCGTTATCATGTTTGGCAAGCAAGGTATTTTCGCGGCTCCCGCCTACCCCCTCGAGCAGGTCTTCGATCCCACGGGGGCCGGAGACAGTTTCGCCGGCGGGCTCATGGGGTATCTGGCGAACACGATGAATTTTGACGAAGCCAACATCCGAAAAGGGATTATATTCGGCAGCGTCATGGCATCCTTTAACGTAGAGGATTTTTCGTTGAACCGTTTGCGAACCCTCGATTATGGCGAGGTCGAACGCCGGTATCGCGAGTTCAGGCGTATTACCCACTTCGAGGATCTTACCTAAGCCGGAAATTTCGACGGGTATCGGTGCGGCGGCAAATGGCGCCGTGACGTACCCGGAATTCCGCGCCCTTTTCCGCTGTCTCCCGGTATTACCAATCGTTTCGCAACGAAACCCGGTGGAATATCCTGGCCAGGGGCGTATGAGCGTGCGGCCGGTTTGGCGTGTTATAGTGTGGGCAACCCGAGACGGTCTTGAAACCCCGTACGAGGCGGGACGGTTGAAGCAGGAGACGAGATTTCTTCCACTGCGGAGAAGTTGCGGATAAAGAAATTATGTTTCCCTGGAGGGGTTGAACATGAGGACAGCATCAGGTCTGTTCATTGTTGTAGTGATGTTTCTCGCCGGCCTGGTTCCGGCGTCCGTCTGCGGTGCCGGGGACGGGGATTCGTATACGGTTCAGGCCGCTACGTTTAAGACCAGTAAGGGTGCGATTGAGTTCTTCGAACAGTTCTCCAGCCGCCTTCCCCCCTCGGTTGCAAGCAGGGCCAGGGTGGATGAGATCGGGGGGCTGTACGCGGTTCGCCTGGGAAAATTCGATTCCCGAAACGAGGCGGAAGCGTTTCGCACTCAATTGGGAGGGGCGGGACGGGATACCGTTGTCGTCCGGTCGCGAAAACACGCGAAGACCCTGTTGGGACCGTCGTTGCGGGAGCTCGGCGATTCCGTTCACGTACCAAAATCCGATGCCGTGCCGAAATCCGGCCGGGAAAACTCCATCTATGTGATACAGACGGGGAGCTACCGCTCTTTTGATAAGGCCCGGGGAACCGGGGTGGACCTCGCGCGGCGCTTAGGGCTTACCAGGGCGGATGAGTTACGCGTGGAACGGATCGGACGGTTTTTCGCCGTACGGATCGGGGCGTACGGCCGGCGCTCGGAAGCCGTCGAGGACCAGCGCCGATTCGGAAAAAATATTGCCGGTGCGTCGGTCCTCCGCACCCGTTTCCTCAGGGACCGCATTGTGTGGACCCCGGAAGGTACCCCCGCGTCCGCGGAAGCACCTTCAATGGAGAACAAAACCTCGACGACGGTTTTCGTCGAAGATATCGCACGAACGTATCGGAGCGGTCGCGTTAAGGAGGCCCTTTCCATGGTCGATCAGGCGTTGACTGCTAACCCGCGGCGGTGGGAACTTCACGCCTGGCGGGGCAGTATTCTCATCGCTCTGGACGAATATGCGGGCGCCCGCGAGTCCCTCCGGCGTGCCGTGCGGGGGGCGCCCGAGGAGCCGACGTTTCATCGGAGCCTGGCCTACTGTCTCCTCTTTCAAGGTGACGCGCGTGAGGCCGTCAGAGAATTTGAGAAAGCACTGGCCCTCGACCCTGCGGATGTCGATTCCCTGGCCGGCCTCGGAGCGGCTTACGGCCGTCTTGACGAGCGCGAGTCGGCCGCGGAGATCAAAGATCGTCTTCAGCAATTGGATACCGAGGCGGCGATAAAACTCGAGACACTCCTGCGCAAGCTTAACCCGGGTTAACCTTAACGTTGCAGTGCGCCGTGCAAAGGCACGGTCTTTCAGTGGGTGAAATTCCCACCCGG
>CAYYSS010000165.1:0-6326 GCA_964474325.1 uncultured Nitrospirota bacterium | reverse complement strand
GCCGTGTGGCGGATTTTCTTGAGGCCGCCGGCACCGAATTTATGCCACTGTAAGGAAAAGTTTCAGCTGTGCCGCCGCGACCACTTTTTGATTATGGCGCCAACGCCGCGTTGGGAAACGATCGCCGGGGATATTTCGTGAGCCGCGAACGGTTGCAGACCCTTGCCCCTGCACTGTGTGCACTGCTCCTCGTGGTTACGGTCTCCTCGTGCACCACCGCGGAGCACCGTTCCACCCCGGAATGGGGAGTCCAACCTCTCTTCGCCGGGGTCCCGGTCCGGCCCGGCGCGGTCGCCTGGGCCCCGGGCGGCACCCGGTTCGCCGCAATCCGTAACGGCGCCCTGCTTATCTACGACCTCAGGGACGGCATGGTGCATCATTCCGCCACGGGGGAATACAGGTATCTCTCCTGGTCGGTTTCCGGGAAGCTCTACGCCGTGCGGGACCGGGACGGCTCACGGGAAACCGTCTTCATGAACCCCGACGGAGGAGGTGTGGGGATCGTCGAGACTGCTCGTCCGCCGGAAGCGCTGTGGCCTCTGGCCGATGGAAACGACCTCGTCTATCTCGCGCTGGAGACGCAAAGGCTTAAGATCGGCGTGTTCGTGGATTACGAATTGTTCCGAAAGGACAGAAACAGCGAAGAACGCATAAAAAGCCATAACGTGCGCCTGCCGGCCATGGGGGTGGCCGCGAACATTACCGCCGGCTGGATCCACCCGGGGTTCAGCCCGTTCCACGAAGATCTCCTCATCGCCGAGTTTCACGATCCTCCGGCCCTCCCCCCGTATACGGCGTTTCGCACGGTCGATCCCTGGACGGGACCATCAGAAGAACTCTTTCGGGTCCCGGGCCTGCGGTTTTCCGTACCGGCGTCCTGGTCTCCTGACGGTTCCCGGCTGGCATTTGCGGACGGCACAGGGCATCTCGTGGTTACCGGCCGGGACGGCGGCGGCGCGGCCGAGGCGGTAAATAAAAGCATCCGGGGTACCGTTCCGTCATGGAACCCCATGGGGAGCGACATCTTTTTCGGCGGCTGGTTGATAACCTCCAACGGGGCCCCGGTCCGGAAACTCCTGCCCCGGGCCGAGGAGGCGATCGGTTTCTGGTCTCCCGACGGCACCCGGCTCGCCGTGGTCTCCCGGGGCTGGCTCACGCTGCACGAGGGCCTGACCCCCATTGTCCTGCCGTCGGACCGGATTCCCGACGAGACATTCCGCACACTGCGGGACCGGTACCGCGTGCTTAAAGACCTCCGGCGGGAGGGCCTGATTACGGACGACGAGTTTTCGCTCCGCAGAGCGGATATCTTATCGGACCTCGCAGGGCGATGAACCACCCGGGTGCCTTAACGAGCCTCGGGGTCGCGGTCGCGCTTTTCTTGGCGGCAACGGCCGCCGCCGGACCGGACGGAACCGACGACTGCCTTACGTGCCACCTCCGGGAAACGCCGGGCGTTGTCCGGTATTGGGAGACATCCGCCCATCGGGACAAACGGGTTTCCTGCGCGGCCTGTCACGGAAACTCATACGAAACAAATCACGAACCGGGGCGCACCCCGGTAACCGCCGCAGTCTGCGGGCGGTGTCACGAAAAGCCCGCCGCCGGCCATAAAGCCGGCAAGCACGGGATCGGTTTTCGCGCGGGGCAGGCGTGTACGCGGAACGAAACCGCCCAGCCGGTGCAAGGGGCGACGTGTCTCCGGTGCCACGAAGAGGGCTCCTCGTTACCTCGCATACAGACGGAATGCGCGCGGTTTCTCGCCCAGAGCTCGGAAATGCGGCGGCGCGGCTGTCTCGTCTGCCACGGGATCGAAAACCGGTGCGATACCTGCCACACCCCCCACGATACCGACCCGGCCATCGTGCGGGATCCGTCGGTGTGTGCCCCGTGCCACATGGGCCCGGATCACCCCCAGGATGAGATGTGGCGCACGTCAAAACACGGTGTGCTCTATTACCTGAAGGGAAATGGATACGCACCGGACTGTGCCGCCTGCCATATGGCGGGAGGATCCCACGACGTGAGCCGGGGGATCACGATGGGGCTTGGCGGACAACCTTATCCTGAAGACAGGCGTTCGGCTGAGCGGACTGCGATGATCAAGACCTGCAAACGGTGCCATACCCGGGGTTTTTCACGGCGGTCGCTCGACGACGCCGACGCCATCGAAAAGCAGGCCCGGGCCCTGGTCGAAGAGGGACGAGAAATCGTCGTTGCGCTTTACGAGGAGAACCTTCTTCAGCCCGCACCCGATACGCGGCCGCCCCATCCCCTGTCCGGGGCGGTCCTTGAACTCGGGTCCCATATGCTTTACGAAAATCTCTCCCGTGCGGAGACCCTGTTCTTCCGGATGAAAAAGTTTTATTACGTAACGACGTATAAAGGGGTCTTCCACCAGAACGCCGACTACGCCCACTGGTATGGCATCGCCCCCCTCAAACTGGCGTTGTCGGAACTCCGGAGCGAGGCCGCCCTTCTCCGGGCCGCGGGGCGACTGGAAGACCGGGTGGATACCCTCTCGAACGCCCTGCGGGACTCTTCCGGGGCGTCACCGGACCCGGGCAGCATCCTCAAGCGGGACCTCCGCCTGCTCAGGGAAGAATTCTTAAGCGGTCGCATTCCGGAAAACGAATACCGGCGGCGGAAGGAAAAGCTCCTCAAAGACTTCGGATTGTAGCCCGGCTCCGCCGGGCGACTCACGGGGTTTGTCCCCGCGAGGAGGTTCCGCACGCGGAGTCGTCGCTGTTACAGATCCGATGGGCCTCGGCAACAAGCCGGGCTGCGACACGGGGGCTCAATCGCGCCCGGGCGATCAGCCGGTCCGGTTCAAACCCGGTCACATCCCGGGCAAGGACGGCGCCGAGGGCGATCAGCCTGCTTGCCACCGGGCGGGTCGCCGACGGAAGGATCGTCACCGGATAAAGCCGGTCGGACTCAATCATGGCCTCGAGACTCCCGCCGGGAGGGTAACGCCAGCTGATCACGTCGAGCCCGGCGCACTCCGCGTAGTCCCGGGCGTCGGTGGACAGTCGGGTATTGGTCGCCAGGACCCCCCGGAACCCGAGCCGGGGCTGTTGCCGCCGCCACGCCCGCTCCACGTCCTGGAAACGGGCGTGAATATAGAGAGCGGTTTTTGCGTCCGTCGCCTTCCCGCCCCGGTTGTGATACTTGCATTCCACCATCCAGCGTTCCCGTTCATTCTCCGCCACCACGTCCACTTCGTGGCGTATACAGACCCCCTCCACGTATACACCCACCTGGGTGCGAAAACCCCGCTCGGAGAGAATCCGCCCCATAAAACGTTCGAAGGGATACCCCGACGGACCGAGACGGAAGATGGCCTGTTTGAGCGTATACCGCATCCCGACCCGGCTGTCGAGACTCCGAAGACGACGCTCCGCCGCACGCCGCACGGCGCGGCTCGGGACGTCCTCGGGCAAGTGCGCGTCCAGTTCCCGGCAGACGGCGTCGGCCGTAAGCTCGTCGGCGCCGCAACGCAACAGCGAAGAGCGGACCTTTTCGGAGCGATACTCCTCGAACTCCCCGGTTTCTTTCCGTATGCGCCGTTTCCCCATACTCACCCGCCGCGCCCGGTCAATCCGAAGGTCAGGTCTTCGCCCGGTCGCCGCCCAGGGTAGTCCAGTAGGGACTCTTCAGGTCTTCAAACGCCGTCATGGCCGCGGTGGCGCCCTGGGAGACTGCTGTAACGATCTGTTTCAGTCCGCCGGTAAGATCCCCCGCGGCATACACACCGGGCACCGACGTACGGTAGCCGTCATCTACCACCACATACCCGTCCTCGTCCAGATCACAGCCCATGGCCCGGGCCAGGTTATTGACCGGATCGTAACCGATCGCTACAAAGACCCCGCTGGTCTCCACAGTCTTCACCTCCCCGGTGCGCCGGTTCTTGAGCCGGGCGCCGGTCACGGCCTGCCCGCCCAGCACCTCCTCGATCTCCGTTTCGTACAGCACGGGGATCTTCATCTCCTCCACGCGTTTCCGCAGGTGTTCCTGTGCCCGGAGGGTGTCCCGCCGGT
Source organism: uncultured Nitrospirota bacterium (assembly GCA_964474325.1). GTDB lineage: Bacteria > Nitrospirota > Thermodesulfovibrionia > SZUA-242 > CAYYSS01 > CAYYSS01. The sequence goes on along the minus strand of CAYYSS010000165.1, from coordinate 2,283 downwards.
GTACCAGGGTAACGTCGGCGTTAAGGCCCTTGAGATAAATAGCGTCGGTTACCGCACTGTTGCCGCCCCCGACGACCAGGACTCGGCCTCCGTCTTTATAGAAAAACCCGTCGCATGTGGCGCAATAACTTACGCCCTTGCCTTGGAAGACGTCCTCGCTGGGGATACCCAGTTTACGGTGATCGGCCCCCGCGGCAATGAGAACGGCTCCGGCCAACACCGTCCGTCGGCTCGTCCGCACCTTGAACCGTCCGTCGTCGGCCCGGCTGATCTCCGTTACTCCTTCACCCTCGAGCACCGGGCAGTATTCCCGCGCCTGGTTGTACATCATTTCCACAAGGGCCCTGCCGGCGATCTTTGAAAACCCCGGATAGTTCTCCACCGTCGGGGTGATCGCCACCTGACCGCCCACATTGGCCCGCTCGAGGACGATCGCGGAAAGACCGGCCCGGACCCCGTAGATCGCCGCCGTGAGGCCGGCGGGCCCGCCGCCGACGATAACCAGGTCCCGTTCGTCGGTTTCCCCGGGTTCCTCGGATCGGATCTCGGTAACCAGTGCCGCTTTGATTACCGACTCGATAAAGACGTCCTGGGGTTGAAATCCCATCCCCACCGGTGTCTCCCCCACATAGGTCTGGGGAACCGAAGAGATACCGTACCGTTCCGCGAGATCCCGGTTCTGCTGGATCTCCACGATTTCGACCGAGATCCGCCCGGGATGGGCAACCGCCGCCCCGATCGCCTGAGCGGCCTGGGGAGGGCAGTAGGGGCACGAAGGGCTCACGAAAACCCGCAGTTGTCGACTTTCGGTAAGGGCCTTCAGTTTTTCCACCGATTCCGGCGCGAGCCGTCCTTCACCGGTGGAGGCCATGAAGACGGCCATGAGCAGGGTGCGCCCTTCCTCGCCGGCAGGCGCCCCCGTGAAACGGATACGGTATCGGTCCGGCGCGACCAGGATTGTCGGGGAAGCTTCAATCCCCTGTTCCGCCGACCGGGGCGAATCCGCAATATCATAGACCGAGACCTGGAGCTTGTCGGTGAGGGCCGAAAGCTCGTTCAGCAGGGAGATTGAAAACTCGTTATACGTGTCTCTGTGGCCCTTGCGGGTGTGGATCTCGACAATCACCGGTTCCCGGAGTTTCTTGAATTCCTCCCGGAGCATGGCCCGTGTCTCGTCGTTCAGCAATGCATAGTCGTCTGCCATCGCGGTTCTCCTTGTCGGCTACGGCGGTTTCCCGGCGTATAGTACCTCTATTGTAAACCATAGGTATTTCAGCGGAACGGTGAGCCCGGTTACAGTCCCTGCCGTCCGAGTTTCACCTTCAGGGCCGTACGGGGCAGGTGAAAATTGTGAAAATGGTCCGCCAGAGCCGCGCCCCGGTCTTCAAAGGGGTACCATACGAGTTCGCTCTCCCGGACAGTGATTTCCGCGTTTCGAAGAAGGTCCAGCGTACCCCTATCGCTTCGGCCGACGACCGCGAACAACAGCGGACGGAGCATGGCCCGGGCCTCGGCCTCGGTCAGGGAGGCGCCGAGGGCCCGGGCGTAGGGAAAGTTCTCGCCGGGTTCATAGGGGCAGTCTTTCTGAAACACGTTAATACGCGCCGCCAGTTTCATGACCACGGCGGCGTTCCGGGCCACAAGGGCCGGCACAAGGAACCTCAGGGGTCGCTCGGGGTCCTCGTTGCGGAGGATATGCCGACCCATTTTCATGGTGCGGGCCAGGTCGCCGATGGTTTCCAGCAGCGGCGGGCCGCCGCCGGGTCCGACCGCCGTAATCATATTCCAGAACGGGATAAACACCGTCCGCGACGACGGTCGCGGCGGGGTGATAACACGGACGTTCATGGGGCGGTAGTCCCGGCCGTCGAGAAGCCAGAGCCGAAAACAGTTGCCACAGTAGAAGATCACGTCGAAATCACCGGGGCGCAGATCCGCCCCGCAGTTTTTGCACCTATGGCTCAGGAGTTCCGGCGGCGCGTCGTCTTCCTGCGGTGTCTGACGATCCCCACCGGACGGAGGAGCGCCCTGCATATCGGCAAGGATCCCGCCGTTTGCACCGTCGATGTAATAGGTCCAGTCGCAGACCGAACCCTCGCACAGGGCTTCGACAACCGGGTAATAGAGAAGGACGTAACGGGCCCCCACGAGACGGACGTCCCGAAACGCACCGGGCCGAGCCCCTGCGGCCGCACCGAAATTCATCACAAGACGTTCCCGGTCTTTCCCGACTACGGAGCCCGCCGCCGCGGTTGTCACGTTCATATTGAGGACCGCCGCCTT
>CAYYSS010000164.1:0-6339 GCA_964474325.1 uncultured Nitrospirota bacterium | reverse complement strand
AATTTCACCCACTGAAAGACCGTGCCTTTGCACGGCGCACTGCCACTGTAAGGTTTAGTTTCTTTATCCGCAACTTCCCGAGTCGGGTCTTCTCGACGAAGGGTCGATCCGACTTTGCAATTTGCAGAGAAATTTCAGCCGTGTTGTCGCATCGGCTCTTTGGTTGCGACTCCAAGGCCGCCTTGTGAGCCTCTGTTTTTTCATCCATCGCCCCTTGCCCCGCACCCTTCGCCGCAATCCCCCGGTATTTGACTTTTGCCGCGTTTTGGGTAAAAATTTCATTCAGCATTAAGAGGCCGTTTCCCGGCACATCTCGCACCACGGCGGCCGGTCGGACACAAGCACGGCAAGGGACTGTAAGGGAAAAACAAGATTATCCCTTATTTCTCAAGTCCTTTAAGAAAAAGAGAGGGTTCGATGAATTTGCGGGCAGGGGATTCTTTGACGTCGAGGTCCGCCTGCAGAAAACGCCGCTGGTTATGACCCCGGAAGACGCGAGCAGACGCCTTCTTCCCCCGCCCCAACTTACGCGGGTTTTTCAACGCACACGTCTTTTCCGTAAAATCGACGATTTCGGCCGCAGTCCCGCAACGTGGATCTCGGGACTGCCCGGGGCCGGCAAGACCACCCTTGCCGCAAGTTACGTATCGGCACGAAAGGCCCCCTGCCTGTGGTATCAGATCGTAGAGGACGAAGACGACCTTGCAACTTTCTTCCAGCGTACCGGGACCGCGGCGGCGGGACACGGCGGTACCCCCCGCACCCCTTTTCCCCTGTTCGGCCCCGAGCACGTACCCACTGTGGGAGCTTTCGCGCGAAGTTTCTTCCGTGCGGTGTTCGAGACCCTGCCGGCGCCGTTTGTACTCGTCTTCGACGACTACCAGGAACTGCGGCCCGACTCCAGGCTCCACGAGGTCGTAAAAGCCGGGATTGAAGAAGCCCCCGAAGGTATCCGTTTCATCGTCCTGAGCAGGAGCGACCCGCCGCCCGGGCTGCACCGCCTGATCCTGAACGACCGGTTGACGCGGATCTCCGCCGAGGATCTCCGCCTCGACGAAGACGAAGCCCTGGGCATAGCGGACCTTCGCCTGGACGGCAAAGCGGAACGGGATACCGTTCTGAAAGTATCCGAGAATACCCTGGGCTGGGCCGCCGGGACGGTACTTATGCTCGCGCACCTGGTAGACGGCGCCGATCCCGGCCGGTGCCGGGATATGACCAGGGATACGTTTTTCAAATACTTCGCCGGCGAGATTATGGAAAGGATGCCCCCCGACGTCCGGGACCTGCTTCTGAAGACGGCTTTTCTTCCGGAAGTCAACGGGGAATTCGCCGAAAAAATGAGCGGCATGTCCGGCGCCGGACGCATCCTGTCGGAACTTCATGAACGGAATTATTTTACGGAGAAATACGCAGGTTCAAATACACTCTACCGTTACCATCCTCTGTTTCGTGCGTTTCTTCTCGCCCGGGCCGAAGAGGTTTTCGGTCCCGAAGGCCTGAAGAATCTTAAACGGCAGTGTATCCAACTGCTGGAGAAATCCGGCCGGATCGAGGGGGCCGTCAAACTGTCTATCGAGGCCGGCCAGTGGCCCTCGGCCGTCTCGCTCATCACCACTCACGCGCCTGCCCTGCTCGAGAAGGGCCAATACGGCAAACTTGAAACATGGCTCGACAGCCTTCCCGGGAACGTACTCGAAGAATCCCCCTGGCTGCTCTTTTACCGGGGCGTCTGTCATCTCTTCACCGATCCCCGGGCCGGCCTGCCGCTTTTCGAAAAGGCATTCGATCTTTTTCCCCGGGCGAACATCGTGGGGAAGTTTGCGTCCTGGAGCGGTGTGGTGGATGCGATCCTCTATACCTGGGACGATTTCAGGCAACTGGACTCATGGATAGAGAAGATGGATCGGATGCGCCGTGGTTATATGCTGATTCCCGTACCGAGAATCAAGTACCGGGTGGCCTCCAGTATGTTCGGAGCGTTGATGTATCGGAAACCCTACCACCCGGATATGGATACCTGGATCCGGCGTGCCGCATCTGCGGCCCGGTCGAGCCCCTTCCTGACCCAGCGTATGCTCATCAGTTTTCAGCTCGCGACCTATTTCGTGTGGAACGGCGACTTTGCCAAGGCCGGGATAGTCGTCGACGATCTTGAAAAAGAAACCCATTCACGTACGGCGCCCGCCATGACCAGGATAACGAGCGCCCTGGTGAGTTCGCTCTACTACTGGCTCGCGGAGGGCGACCACGAATCCTGTATACGGGAGGTTACCCGGGGCCTTCAACTGGCGGAGGAAAGCGGTGTTCACGTCTGGGACGGCCAGCTTCTCGGCAGCGGCGCGGCCTCGGCCATGACGGCCGGAGAACTCGACGCCGCCGAAGAATACCTTGCCCGCATGAACGCCTGCACCCAGGTATCGCGGTGCCTCGAACGGTCGTACTACCATTACATGGCGGGATGGCTGAGCTATCTCAAAACCGACACTTCCCAGGCGATTGAGCACACAACAACGGCACTAGGCTTTGCCGAGGAGGTGGGCGTTCTTGCCCCCCTTGCCCTGGATAATCAGGCGATGGCGCTGTTAAAACTCGAAGCGGGCGAATTCGATTCCGCTCTGGAGCACGTCACCCGGGCGAGGGAGCTCGCGCGGGGAAGAACCGCGGGTATCCCGCGCTTTGCCCGTCACCTCATCCTTTCCCGAATACACGCCCGGCGGGGCCGGAAAGAACAGGCCCTCGACGAATTACATGTTGCGATGGTGGAAGGCCGTATGAAGGGTTATTGGACCCTGCCGTGGTTCAAGCCCGTGTTCCTGACCGAGGTCTGCATGGACGCCCTCCGGGCGGGTATCGAGACCGACTACGTGCGGGAGTTTGTCCGAAGGCGCAAACTCGTACCCGAGACACCGCCGCTGGACGTCCCTGCCTGGCCCTGGCCGCTTAAGGCGTACACCCTCGGGAAATTCGCCATGCTACTTGACGACTCCCCTCTTGAGTTTTCCGGAAAAACCCAGCGGAAACCCCTCGAACTGCTGAAGACCCTCATCGCCTTCGGAGGTAACGACGTGAGCCGGGACCGGCTCACCGACACCCTGTGGCCGGATGCCGACGGGGACAACGCCCTCCGTTCTCTTAAGACAACGCTCCATAGGCTCCGCAAATTGATCGGGCTTGAAGACGCGATACGGTTTCAGGACGGAAAACTCTCTCTGGACCCGCGTTTCTGGTGGATCGATACCTGGGCCCTCGAATCCGCTATTGCTGAGAGCGAATCCATGGGACGCATTAAAGGCAGCGATCTTTCCGGCATCTACGAACGGATAGCGGAACTGTACCAAGGGGATTTTCTTGAAAATGTAAACCATCCGCCCTGTGTGCTGACCATGCGGGAACGCCTGCGCCTGCGGGTCCTGCGCGTGCTCGAGTCGGCGGCGTCGGAATTCGAACGAAACGATATGCCGGAGACCGCCGTCGACGTGTATCTCCGCGCACTTGAAATCGACGATCTCACGGAGGGGGTCTATCAGCGGCTGATGGAATGTTACGGGCGCCTGGGCAGAAGGGCCGAAGCCCTGGCCGTTTACGATCGATGCCGCAAGGCCCTCGCCGCCGGCCTGGGTGTCGATCCTTCCCCGGACACCGAAAGGATGTATCGGGAACTACGGGGCAGAGGTACATAGATTCTTTATCCGCAACTTCCCGAGTCGGGTCTTCTCGACGAAGGGGCGATCCGACTTTGCAATTTGCAGAGAAAGTTTCAGCCGTGTTATCGCAGCGGCCCTTTGGTTGCGGCTCCAAGGCCGCCTTGGGCACGGAGTTGACGAAGAGTACACCTTGCAGATTTATATGGTGGATTCGCTTCGGATCGGGATCGACCCTGACGGCTTAATCCACCCTACATCTTATGCATCTGTGAAATTGGCCACGGCATCAACTATGTTGGTTGCATGTTTCCGGTTATGTTGACGGAAAGGTTGTTTGCTTCCAGGAGATTGACGCTGTTTTTTGCAGTTTTATTGAAGTGATGTCGAGTTTCAGGACTTTTATCGAAAAACTTATCGAATCATTGTAATAACCGGAAGAATCAGAGGTGTTTATCACGAACAATTCAAGATCGTTCGACAGGATCGAGGCGATGAAGTTGTAATTGGTTATGTTTGTCTGCCCGGAAGACATGTTTCCCCGTGTGATGGTTTGTGCTGAGTTTAGACGGAATACGAAATTGTTGTATTTTGTTATCTTTGTCCGGACATCAAAGGCCTTACCGCTGTGGGTTGGATCGTTGGTAACGATTTTTCTCTCTGTTTACCCGCGCGTTTCCGTGAAAATCCGCGAGCTATAATTCTTTCCCCGCACAGAGTCAGGTCTCGCTTTTATGCATAGCTGCTTCATTCCCTTTCCCGGATCCACCCGGTCGTATGGTGAACGCCGGGATCGCCGCGACTTCCGTTCCAAGGAGGATCCGCCCCCGTTCAATAGACCTCATCATGGGTGCCGATGTTGACCAAAACGATTTCCTGATCGGAAATGATCAACTCCAGGGAAATACGATAACTGATGTTGATGGAAACGCTGTGTAAGTCCGCCAGTTTCCCTTTGAGACGATGAAGGCGTAAGGAAGGATGGTAGGGATTGATCTCCAGGAGCTCGAGGGTTTTGCGGTATTGGCCGAGCAGTTCGGGATGGTGTTTGAGGAACTTGCGGGCCCGCCGGACATAGCTTTCCGGATAGAGCAGTTTATACGGCATTCGTCAGCCTTTTTACGTGTTTTGCCACGCTCTCGCTGACCACTCGTCCTTCCTTAACGTCCTGGCGTGCCTCCAGCAGGGCGGCCTCCAGTTCGCACTCCCTCAGGTAGCGGTAATGTTCTATTTCCATTACAACGAAACGGTCCTTGCCTCTTACCGTGATAATTGCTTCGGGCGCTTCCGACAACTTCTCGGCAATCGAGGCCACCCCTCTGGTCTTTAATTCGTTCGCAGCAATAGAGCCCATAACAGCCCCCTTAATAGCATTGTTAGTAGTGCCATTATAAATACCCTAAACAATACTGTCAAATCAAACCTGCGATGCAGATTGACCGAAATAATGGCGAAAAAGAATAACGTGGCAATTGTGGCGCTCTCAGGTCTCGCTTTTATGCATAGCGGCTTCATTCCCTTTCCCGGATCCACCGGCTCACGGTCGTATGGTGAACGCCGAGATGGGCCGCGATCTCCTTCTGCGTGTAACCGTAGCGGACACAAAAGCCCTGTATGACAGCTCCCGCGTATCCGCCGTGCTGCCTCCCCCCGTGCCCTCAAATAATGCGCCAAGGCTCGGGCGGCCCACATACCATTGCTTTTTGGGAATCTCCTCGATCCGCTCCCTCTCGCCCATGATTTCCCCGAACCGGGATACGAATTCCTCCGTTCCAAGAAGGATCTGCCCCCGCAGGTTCTCCCACGGAGAGGGTTCGCTTCCGACTGATGCCTCGACAAACTCCCGGTACCTGCGCCGGGCGGGCTTCCGATACGTCCCGAACCGCCCGAGTATCCAATCCGTCTCCAGAAACTCCGGCACCGGCTCGTTCCCCCCCGTCGCCCGGTAACTGCTCCATCGGTACTCCCCGGGCCGTGACATGGCACACGGCACCGGGGAACTCAATACGTAACGGCCTGGCCGTTTCCGATTACGGAACGTCTGCTATTGCCGTCGCCTGACGCAATTCCGGCAGGACGCAGGACCTCACCCCCGGACGTACACGCCCCGGGCCGTGCTCTTGATCCGTCCCCGGCGCTTGAGATACGAAAGGAGCTGGGGAAGGTTTCCCGTTTCAAGACCGGCCGCATCGAGTGCTCCGCGTATCTCGGCGGTTGTGACCTTCTTCCCGCTCTTGTCGAAAAGGCCGAGCACCGTAGCAGATACCGCACCCCGGGTAGTTCCCGTTTTCCCCGCTCGCTTCCGGGTTTTTGCCGTTGCACCGGCCTTTTTCCCGAGCGCCCGGATCTTACGGTCGATCTCGGAAACCTTCTTCCGGTATTCCCGTCGCACCCGGGCTTTCTCCTCCTGGAGTCGGGCGATTTCTCCGGCAACCCGCTCCCGTTCCTTTTCCCGTTCTTCCTTCTCCTTCTTCCGCGCCAGTTCATAAAGTTCTTCCGACGTCATGGATGCTACATTCTTTCTCGTTTTCATTTCGACCTCCGCATTGCTCCCTTCCCTAATCAACGATTCAGCCCTTGCTGTAAGTATTCTTCCCCTGCTTCACGGCATCATATCATCAAATGCATAATTTCGAGACCTGATAATCATTAGAGTGCACCTCCTCTGGAGCGCAGGAACGAAGTTCTGCTACGC
>CAYYSS010000163.1:0-6403 GCA_964474325.1 uncultured Nitrospirota bacterium | reverse complement strand
AAAAAGACGTCTTTTGCGCCGATCATGAATGGAAGAAAAAAGTTGCCGAATACCGCCGGAATCCCCGGGATGACGAAGAGAAAAATCATGACCACCCCATGAACGGTAAACGCGGCGTTATAGGTCTCGGCCGACATGATCGTTCTGCCGGGCGCTATCAGTTCCAGGCGCATAAGAAGGCCCAAGGAGACGCCGACGGCGAAGAACGTAAGCAGAGACGCAAGATAGAGAAGCCCGATGCGTTTATGGTCCGTGGAAAAAATCCACGCACCGAGCCCCGTGCGGACGGAAGTGTCGAGGTAACTCATCCTTGAAACGGCGGCGGGGCGCAATGGTGAATAGTGAATGGTGAATGGCTTTTGGAAGGGAGATGGAAGAAGTCAGAAGTTAGAAGTACAGAAAAACGTCTCCTGTCTCTCTTCTCACGTCCGGCTTCCGAGGGCTGCCTGCCGCGGCGCGGTAAACGCGCGCCGGTGGTCCGGAACATATGCAACATTGCGGTTATCAATTCGCTGGAATGACTCAGCCGGTGTTCCGGCGCCGTCGCGGTCTTCGTCGGCCGCCTGCGACGAGATAGACGAAGAGAAGAATCGCCGTGGCCGTCGTGCCGACACCGAAGACTTTCATCGTGTTGAACACGTACGTTTTTCCCGCCGGATCGTACTTGAAGCAGTATAGCAGAACGCGCCCCACGGTGGCCCCGACGCGGCCTTCCGAGGCCTCGGTGAGCGCCATCCGGATATCGAAGGGGAGAAACCGCTTGCCGTTTAAATAGCGGACAATCGTGCCGTCCGGAGCAAGCACGATCAGGGTCACCGGGTGGAGAAATTCGTCGCCTTTTTTCATGAACGAGTATCCCACGGCGTCGGTAAGCCGGTGGATAGCTTCATCCGTGCCGGTGAGAAAGGCCCAGGCCTCCGGCGGGATGCCGTCCTTGAAGATCGAAAGATAGTTCCGTTTCTTCTCCCGGGCCGTTTCGGGGGTGTCTCGTTCATCGAAGCTTACGGTTACCGAGACGAAATCCTTCCCGGGCTCCGCGGGGAGCCTGTCGAGGGCCTGGGCGAGCCCGGCCAGGTACAGAGGGCAGACCGTGGTGCAGCGGAAGTAGGCGAGGGATAGGAGGATCGGTTTCCCTCCTCCGGCCTCCCCAAGGGTCATCGTCCGTCCCTGGTCGTCCACGAAGGAAAGATCCATGGGAACCCGTTCGCCGAGTTTTTCGTCGAGTTCCACCGCGGCCGGATCGTCGTTTCCGGTATGGGCCGCGGAGGAAATCGCACACGCCAGCACGGCCGCAACGGCAACCCCAAAGGTCAGGACAACAACGGGGGGCAGACCCGGTCGTTTGACGCGCAGACGGGAAAAACGTCCGTGCACTTATTGTTCTCCCAGATTTTTCAATTCAAATCGAATCGGATCGGGGGAAACCAGGTTGAGGTCAAGCCAGTAATTGCGTTCCCCGAACCCGAAACAGGGCACGTGAAGGGTTGCCGAGGGGACGTCGAAAGAAGCGCACGCGGGTTCCGGAGTCGTGCCGACAGTTGATTTCCCGGCCGTAAAGCCGTTCTGGTACGCGGCCTGGAGATCGGCTTCCGTATACCGCGCCTCGGCCGGGCATTCGAGCCGCCCGAAGAAAAGGGTCTGGATCTCTTCGGCGGAGAGCGCTCGGTCATAGATCCTCAGGTCGTCCATGAGACCGTCGAAGTATCCGCTGACGTCGCCCAGACGCCCGATCTGGAGAGCGCTGTTATGGGAATTGACCGGCCCGGAAAACGCGGCGTCGGCCTTCGAGATCAATACGCCGTTAAGGTAGAGGCGCATCGTTCCCCCGTCCCAGGTAGCCGCAATGTGGTACCAGAGATCCGAGCGAAGGTGGTTACTCGAAAGTTCCGATGCCCCCAGGGTCATATTCCGTCCCGCCCGTCCGTCCGAAAGTTCGAACGTAATACCGGAAGACCCGTTGGTCGGGTCTCCGAGAAAAAGGCTGTAGGTATTGTTCGATGTGTCGAAATAGGGTCCCGTACCTTTGCTTATGAAATACTGACTGAGCGGGAGATCCTTGCCGGCATCGTCCATGACGACCCAGAGGGAGATGGATATGGCCTCGGTAATATCCAGGGATGCGGAGTGCCGGACCGTAACAGCATCGTTCAGCCCGTCAAAGCGAACGGCGCCGTTGGGGTTTCCATGACGGTCCGGGACGGCCGTTACACCGCTTGCGGTCCCATGGTTGCCGTAGCCGCTCTGGTCGTTCGTGTCCCCGTCAAGGGGAAGCCAGAGGACCAGGCCGTCATTGATCCCGGCGTTCGCCGTTGCGACAAGAACGAGGGAGGTCAACACAGCGATTCCGACGATCCCGCGGGGAATCAATGTTATGGATCGTACGGACGGTTTTCCTGTCAAACGGGGGGGAATCATTTTTTCTTTTCTTCTTCCGGGCGCTGTAATTCCCGGACGAAGTTCACGAGATTCCAGCGATCCTCCGGCGTTATCCGCTTTTTGAAGGCGGGCATGCGGCCGAAACCGAGGGCGATGCGTTTGAAGATATCCGCATCCGCGAGGGCGATGATTCTCTGCTCGTGAAGATTCGGCGGCGGAGGAGTGAAATGGGCGCCCACCCGTCCGTCGCCGCGGCCGCTTTTCCCGTGGCACATGGCACAGTTTATCGCGAAGAGTTCCCGCCCCCGGTCGATGGAGGTACGGCCGGCGGGTACCGGGTTTTCGAGGGCGGTACCCCAGTCGATGTTTTCGATCCCCGTGACCGGGACGGAACCGGCCGGCGGGCCCGGCCGCGGGCCTTCCTGGGCCTTGAACGACGGCTGGTCGTACATATCGGAACAGGCAAACAGAAAAACAGAAAGAACGAGGATGCAGGCGACGGGCAGGGGGCAGGGAAGACGTGAGACGTAAGAGGCAGGAAGACGTAAGACGGAAGACGTTAGACGTGAAAAGCCTTTACTTCTCCCGTCTTCCCTCTCCCTTCTCCCTTCTTCCTTAACATTGAGGTTCATGTTTTCTTCCCCGCAATGCGCAGGCGTTCGGCGCCGGCTTCGTTGAGGATCCGCCGGGCCCGGTCCCGGTCCTCGGGCGTGGCACAGGTGACGCAAATGCCGATCTTTCCCGCCGAAATCTCCGGGTCGTAGGCCCGGTTGAGAAACGAGGGAAGCCCCATGTCCCAGAACATACCGACCACGGCCCCGACGATGGCGAGGAGCATGGTGAACTCGTAGGTGATGATTCCCACGGGAAAGAGCGAAACGATGGGTTTATCCCCCGTATAGAGCGGGTAGAGCCAGGCCGTGCCCGCCGCCAGGGCAAACCCGAGGACGGCCCCGCCGAAAGCTCCCGCCACGGCGAAGAGATGGAGCGACGTTTTTTTCCGTGCCCTGACCAGGACCCCGTCGGGATACGGCACGGCCGTCATGGAGGTAATCGCCTCTTCGCCGACGTCACCCTCGCGCAGGGCGTCCACGGCACCGGCCGCGGTCTTTATATCGCTGAAAAGGCCGAGGACTTCCATGGTCAGTCTTCCTCCACCGTCATTGTGAGCGAGGCGCGGCCCATGCGGCGTTTTTTCCGAAACGCAATGCCCTCCCGCACATCGGTTACGGCTACGATCGGGAAGAACTTGGCAAAGAGGGTATAGAGCAGGGCAAACCCCGCGACCGCGGCCAGGGCGATCGAGATTTCGACCCAGGTCGGGCTGTAGCTTCCCCAGACGTAGGGTACGTTTCTATGGGAAAGGGGCGGGATCACGATCAGGACCCGTTCGATAAACATGCCCACGTTGACGAAAAGCGACAGAAAGAGCATGGCCGGCACCGAGCGGCGTACCCGGCGGAAACAGAGGGCCGGGATCGTGATCACCGCGTTTCCCACGACCATGACGGCGAGGAGCAGTCCGTAACGGTCCGCCGTGAAGGTGAAGACCTCCCACTCGATGGGCTTGTGGCCGTACCAGGTCGTCAGTACCTCGGCGAAATAGACGTAGGCCCAGAGAAGCGAGATCGCAAGAAGGATCTTTCCCATGTTGTCGAATTGACGTTCCGTGAGAAAGGCTTCAAGGCGGAAGGCCTTCCGGAGGACGATCATCAGGGTTATTACGGCGGCAACACCCGAAAAAATAGCTCCGATAACGAAATACGGGGCAAAAATCGTACTATGCCAGCCCGGCACCAGGGTCATGGCGAAATCCCAGGAGACAATGGAATGGACCGAGACGGCTACCGGGATGATCAGGGCCGCGATCAGGGTCGAGGCCCGGGCATAGACGTACCATTGCCGTGCGGTGCCCCGCCACCCCATGGCGAGCACGGTGTAGATCGTCCGGCGCCAGCCGTCCGAGCGGTCCCTGAGTACGGCCAGGTCCGGGAGCATTCCCAGGTAGAGAAAGAGAGAACTGCCGACGACATACGTATTGATCGCCATGATGTCCCAGAGGAGGGGTGAACGAAAATTGGGCCACAGACCCTGGGGGTTCGGGATCGGCAGGAAATAATGGAGTTTCCACGACCGGCCGAGGTGAATGAGCGGGAACATCCCCGCCACCGTAATCGTGAAAACGGTCATGGCTTCCGCACCCCGCAGTATCGGGCGGCGCCACTCGGCCTGGGAGAGCCTGAGGATCGCCGAGACCATGGTGCCCGAATGAGAGAGCCCCACCCAGAAGACGAAACTGATGATGTACACCCCCCACATGACCGGCCGGTTGATACCGGCGACCCCGATGCCCGTGCGGAGCTGAACCGACCATGCGTAGGCCCCCCAGCCGATCACCGCGCCGAGGAGGGCCACCAGGAGGTACCATTTCCGGCTCGGCGGCGAAAGGGACGAGAGCATCCGGTCGCTGTCGGCGTCGGGTGTTTCGGGCACGGGCGTTACTCTTTCCGGAGTCTCAGCCGACATGTTCACGGCCCCCTCCCTTTAAGTAGATCACCGAGGGTTCCGTGCCCAGGTCCTCGAGAAGCCGGAATCGCCGGGGGCTCCGGGAAAGGCGAAAGACCCGGCTTTCGGGATCAGCCAGGTTGCCGAAGATGATCGCGTCCGGCGGGCAGGTCTGGGCACAGGCGGGCTGTATCTCCCCGTCCCGCACCCGACGGCCTTCGGCCCGGGCGTTTTCCTTGGCCCGCCTGATCCGTTGGATACAGAAGGTACACTTTTCCATCACGCCTTTCGATCGGACGGTGACGTCGGGATTAAGCTGTTCCTTTGAGGTATCGGGCCAGACGGGGTCGAAGAAGTTGAAGACACGCACCGAATAGGGACAGTTGTTCGCGCAGTAGCGGGTGCCCACGCAACGGTTGTAGACCTGGCCGTTGAGCCCTTCGGGGGTGTGATAACTCGCATAGACGGGGCAGACGGGTTCGCAGGGGGCGTTGTCGCAGTGCTGGCATAACACGGGAACGAAACGTGCGCGCACGTGGGGGTATTCCCCGTCCCAGTACCGTTCGATCCGCATCCACTGCATGAGACGCCCTTCCCGGGCCCGTTCCTTGCCCGCCACCGGGATGTTGTTTTCCGCCTGACAGGCAACAACACAGGCCCCGCACCCGGTACACCGGTCGAGATCGATCACCATGCCCCAGTGGTATGCGGGTTTTGTCTTATGCACGCCGATACCTCATGATGTCAGATCCCGAGCAGCTCGCCCCTGTAGGCGCCCGCTTCGTGCCCGGCCGTGACGAGATCGCTCCCTTTCTTCAAGAGGCTTATCCGTACCCGCGTGGCGGCCCAGGCGGCGTGTTCCCGGCGGGTCTCGAGATTCGAAACGAGTACGAGGGGGTTTGCACCCCGCCCCCGCGCGTAACGGCCCCGGTCGGCCTGACCCCGGCCGAGGGGGACGGCGACCATATCGGGACTGATAGCGGGGAAGACTACCGCGGGAAGCCGGATCGAACCCGCCGGAGATTCCATCTCAACCAGATCCCCGTGTGCGACGCCCAGTCGCGCCGCGGTTTTCGGGTTGATCTCGACCCACGTGTCCCAGATAACGGTCGTCAGGGGATCGGGGGTCTCCTGAAGCCAGGGATTATGGGCCGTGCCGCCGTCGCCGAGAACCGGCGAGGGATAGATGTGGAGATGAAACGGGTACTCTTTCCGATCTCCGGCGAAACGGGGGACCGCAAGCTCCGGTACGTTGACCCGCCCTTGTACGGCCGCGGGGGCTGAAGCATTGTTGTTTCGGAATACACCGCCCCGCTGGAGGGCCTTCTGCCAGAAGACGGTCGGCGTTACCGCGGAATCCGGGGTGTTCCGACCGGCCACCTCCGCCTCCACGACGGCGCGATAGTCGGCCGCCTTGAGCGGATCGGGCGGATTCCCCCCCAGGGTGCCGGCCAGCGAGAGGAGCAGGTCCCCGAACTGGCGTGTATCCCCCGCGGGCCGTACCACCGGCTGCATGGTTCCG
>CAYYSS010000162.1:0-6406 GCA_964474325.1 uncultured Nitrospirota bacterium | reverse complement strand
ATCCCACCGGCCCCTTTTCCGGGAAATTTCTGCAACGCTAAGGTTTATTTGGTTTCCGCAGGTTTCTCGGCTCCGGAGGCCGTGTCGGACGCGTTTTCATCCGACGGGTCGACGCCGGGTGTCGAGTCGGCACGTTCCGCGGCGGTCGTCTGTTCAGCCGAGGGGAGTTTGGTTCGGGCCTCGGGGACCCACGACGATGTGGGAAAACGTTCCACGAGTTCCCTCAGGCGCTCCAGCGACTCCTCTTTACGGTCGGTGCGTTCCAGGATGTCGGCGGCAAGGAACAAAGCCGTATCGCCGGAAACGGTATCGGTAAACACCGGTTCAAGTATGGCGAGGGCCTCGTCGGGTTTGTCCTGCCGAAGACGTATGGTCGCCATCTTGATTCTGGCCATGGAGGCGTAGGGGGTGGATCGGCTGCTGTCGGCGACCTGGGCAAAGGTGTCGTAAGCAGAGTCGTATTGGCCCAGCTTGAGCTGGCTTACCCCTTCCTGAAAAGCGCCGTAGACCGACCCCTCGTTTGCCGCTTCCCCGTAGAGTTCCAGGGCTTTGGCGAGGGTCACGTCGCCGGGCGCGGCCTCCCCTTGGGGAACGGCCATGGCCGCCCGGTCGGCGCGGGCTTCCAGATCCAGGACGTGTTCTTTACCACCGGAACGGTAGAACACAAATCCGACGGCCAGGAGCACAACGACGAAAAAAGCCACGATGATCTGAATGATCGACGAGCGGCGATGTTCCATGAGGTGGGTGAAATTGTCTTGTATCGTCTCAAGGCGTACCGAGGGTTCCCCGGCGGCCCGCTGGTCGTGTTCCCGTCTCTTTTTTATGGTTTTCGGCATCCCCTCTGCTCCTTACATGCGAGTCGATAAACGTTTGCTCAGGTTCGAAAGCCTACCCGGTGCGGTCGGCCACAACCTGTTCGGCGTATTGCCAAGCCTTCAGTAATTCGGATGAATCAAGCCCTGCACCCCGGCCGACGCGGTCCGCCTCTTCGCGAGTCATCAGATCGCCGGGATCATGGCCGTCGCTGTTGATGAGGAGTTTGGCACCCGTTTTCCGGGCTATGCGTGCCACGTGCCCGTTTGCCAGACAATGGCCTTTCCGTCCGCTCAGTTCCAGGGCAACGTTACGCGCGGCGGCCAGGGCGCCGTCGTCCTCCGTGACAAGCCCCGGATGGCTTAAGAGATCACATCCCGCCTCGATGGCGGCACGGTTCGTTCCCGGCCGGACGGGTTCGACGATCGTCTCTCCGTGAACGACAACCCACCGGGCACCGAGAGCCCGGGCCTCGGCAACCAGGTCGGCAATCTGAGAGGGCGGGACATGGGTAAGCTCGACGCCGGCGATGACCTGGACCCCGGTCTGTCCTTCGAGGGCTTCCGCGGCCGCCCGTGCGCCCTGCAGTACGAACGAGAGATTCGAGGCATCCGCGTGGTCCGTAATAGCCAGAGCCCGGTAGCCCTTGACGTCGGCCCGCCGGATAAGTTCCGCCGGGACGAGGGAGCCGTCACTGAAGAGGGTATGTAAGTGTAAATCTATCACGACCAGATAGGGTAAAGGATAGATTCCGCGGAAGTCAAAGGAAACCCTTGCCAATCCCGCTCATGGCGAGACAATGACACCGGCCGGGCGGTCAATCTTTTTGTTTCGGGAAACGGACGTAGGTGAAATCGATATTACGTTTCCTGAGATAGTGTTTCAACTCCCTTGGCGTTTCAAAGCGATGGCGGTAATACGGATCTTCCGAATGGCGGGTGCAATTATCCGGGGAGTACTGCCGGCAGATAACCGGACGGGTTTCGTAGGTCGAACAGAGGTTATCGTCGTCCAGCGCTTCGCAGGGTGTGGAAAACTCCAGATTCCAGGACCGGTCGTGATCGATGAACACGGAGATGTTGCTGTGGAGAAGATACCAGAATATATCGGAATAATCCTTTTTGGTACGGGGGCGGTCGATCTCCATCGCGACATATCGACAGCAGTCGCCGCACTTCCGGCACGGGTCTTTCTTTTTCAGTTTTTTGACGCGGGGCATCGGAGTATTATACCCACGGCGGATTCCGTGGTTGAAACGGTCGACAGGAGGAACGAAATCTGCGAAGATGGGTTCACGGCATCGCCTTGCACCAAGCGGAGGCTATTCGTATAATAAACGCTAATGACCTCATAATAATATTTTAGAAGAATAGCGAAAATGTTTTAGAAGAATGGCGAAATTTTTCTGGCAGAAAAATACGGGAAGGGTCGACGGTCAGATGCACAGACAACGGGAGTTCTCCCTCAACATCAACGCTTTCACGGCTGTATGGGGGAAGGCGTGAGAAACGACACCGCGAGCGCAACGGTACGGTCCCTGGGGGACCTCGAACGTATACGGGAACGGGCGGGAGACGTCAACGGTTCCCGGCTGATGAGGCCGAGGATATCCGTAGGTATGAACACCTGCGGTATCGCCTCGGGGGCGTCGGAAACCTTTCAGGCTTTCGGTGAAGAAATCAAACGTGCCGGTATTTCCGCGGATCTGGTGAAGACCGGCTGTGTCGGGATGTGTTTCGAGGAACCGCTCGTCGATGTGGCCGTGCCGGGTCGTGCCCGGGTTACGTATAAAAACGTCACCGCCGATCGGGTTGCACGGATCGTTGAGGAGCATCTTTCCGGCGGCACGGCGGTGGAGGACTACGCCCTGGTTCAGGATCCCGCCGGCGGGGACCGCTACGACGGGATTCCCTGTCCGACCGAGATTCCGTATCTCGCCAAACAGCAGAAAATCGTCCTCCGGCGTTGCGGCACGGTGGATCCGGACAGTATCGACGACTATATCGCCGCGGACGGTTATTTCGCCCTTGCCCGGGTTATCGACGAGATGAGCCCGGAGGATGTCATCGAAGAGATTGTGAGTTCGGGGCTTCGCGGCCGGGGAGGTGCGGGGTTCCCGACGGGTATTAAATGGCGCTTCGCCCACCTTGCGCCCCGTTTTCCGAAATACGTCATCTGTAACGCCGACGAGGGAGACCCGGGCGCGTTCATGGACCGGAGTGTCCTCGAAGGCGATCCCCACGCGGTTCTCGAAGGGCTCATGATCGCCGGCTACGCCATAGGCGCGGCGGAGTCGTATATATACGTACGGGCCGAGTATCCCCTGGCGATCGAACGGCTCCAACGGGCCATCGGACAGGCCCGCGATTACGGGATCCTGGGAAAAGGTATATTCGACTCGGGCTTCTCCTTTGATATCAAGATCAAAATGGGCGCCGGTGCGTTCGTCTGCGGGGAAGAGACCGCCCTCATGGCCTCGATCGAGGGGAAACGGGGCATGCCGCGGCCGCGGCCCCCCTTTCCGGCGGGTTCCGGGCTCTGGGGCAAACCCACGAACATCAATAACGTCGAGACCCTGGCGAACGTCCCGGCGATCATTCTGAACGGCCCGGACTGGTATAAGAGCTACGGCACCAAGGACAGTACGGGTACCAAGGTCTTCTGCATAACGGGGAAGGTTAAAAAATCCGGGCTGATCGAAGTTCCCATGGGAATATCCCTTCGGGAGATCATCTACGATATCGGCGGCGGGATTCTCAAGGACCGGGCGTTCAAGGCCGTGCAGACAGGCGGACCCTCCGGGGGGGTGCTTCCGGCGTCACTCCTTGACCTGCCCGTTGACTATCAGGCGTTGGCCAAGGCCGGCTCTATTATGGGTTCCGGCGGCGTGGTCATTCTGGACGAGACCACCTGCATGGTGGACGTGGCCCGCTATTTTCTTACCTTTACGAGAAGCGAGTCCTGCGGTAAATGCACTCCCTGCCGGGAGGGCCTCCGTCGCCTCCACGCAATCCTCGACCGTATCTGCAAAGGGGAAGGGAATGTCGAGGATCTCGAGCGGCTGGAACGGATGGCGAGGACGATTAAAGACGCTTCCCTGTGCGGCTTGGGTCAGACCGCGCCGAACCCGATTCTCACGGTTCTCAGATATTTCCGCGCCGAGGTTGAAGCTCATGTAACGGAGAAACGCTGTCCGGCGGGGGTCTGTGCGGCGCTGGTGACCTACAGCATCGATCCCGAGCGCTGTAAGGCCTGCGGGCTCTGCCGGAAGCGCTGTCCGGTGGAGGCCATCGAAGGAAAACCGAAGGAGGTGCATCGCATTATCCAGGAGCTGTGCATCAAATGCGGGAGCTGTTTCGAGGCCTGTCCGGAGAAGTTTTCGGCGGTCGTACGGACGTGACGGGCGATACCTGGTTGGAATCGGCGGAGGATTAAGAGAGCGAATGGGAACCAAAAAACGGGTTACGGTAACGATTGACGGCAAAGAGATCAGCACGACGCCGGGCAATACGATCCTCCTGGCAGCCCGCCAGGCCGGGATCCATATCCCGACTCTGTGTTATCACCCGCGACTCCCGAACGCGGGGGCCTGCCGCGCCTGCGTGGTGGAGCTTGAGGGGCGGCCCGCGCTAGCGGCTTCCTGTGCCATGCCGGTTGCGGAGGGCATGGTCATCCGAACTCGCTCGGAACGGGTTCTCGAGGCGCGACGCCTGGTGGTCCAACTGCTTCTTACAAGCGGCGAGCATAACTGTCTTACGTGCCAGGCAAACGGCAGGTGCGAACTCCAGGACATGGCCTACGAACTCGGTGTGGAAGAACTTGATTTCCCGGTCGAACCCCCGGGATACCCCAAGGATGTGTCCAACGCCATGATCGAACGGGATCTGAACAAATGTATCCTGTGCGGCCGCTGTGTGCGGGCCTGTAACGACGTCCAGGTCAACGAGGTTATCAATTTCGGGTACCGGGGGGGGCGGGCGAAAATCGTGACGGCCTACGATCTCCCGTACGGAGAATCCGACTGCGTTTTCTGCGGGGAATGCGTTTCCGTCTGCCCCACGGGGGCGCTCACCGAGGCGGGCGCCAAGTTTTCGGGCAGGCCCTGGCGGATCGAGAAAGTCAGGACCACATGTGTGTATTGCGGCACCGGGTGCCAGCTCGATCTGAACGTACACAGGGGACGGGTGGTCAAGGTTACGTCGGATCCGAACCACGGTGTACCGAATTTCGGAAGTCTCTGCGTCAAGGGGCGTTTCGCGTACGATTTCATTCACCATCCTGATCGACTGACCACGCCCCTTATCCGGGAGAATCTGGTTTTCCGGGAAGCGGATTGGGACGAGAGCCTCGATGCGGCCGCCCGGGAGCTGATGCGTATACGGGATAAACACGGTCCGGACGCGATCGGTGTACTGGCGTCGGCCCGATGCACGAACGAAGAGAACTATCTGCTTCAGAAATTCGCCCGGGGGACCATCGGGACGAATAACGTCGATCACTGCGCCCGTCTCTGACACAGCTCAACGGTGGCAGGTCTTGCCGCCTCGTTCGGTTCGGGAGCCATGACGAATTCCATCGGCGAGATCGAAGGCGCCGATGCCATTCTGGTAACGGGTTCCAATACCACGGAGATGCATCCGGTACTCGCTAACTATATAAAACGCGCCGTGCGAAAACGGGGTGCGAAACTCATTCTGGTGGATCCGCGACGGATCGCTCTGCATCGGTTCGCCCATGTGTGGCTTCGCCCGAAACCGGGAACCGACGTTGCGTGGATAAACGGTCTTATGCACGTCATCCTGGCAGAGGGGCTCGCGGACGAGGCCTATATCGCCGAACGGACCGAAGGTTTCGCCGCGGTGCGGGATACGGTAAAAGCCTACTCGCCCGAACGGGTGGAGGAGATCACCGGAATACCCGCCGCCCTGCTGGTGGAGGCCGCCCGGACGTACGGAAAGGCCGCCGTGGCCGGGATCTATTACGCCATGGGTATTACCCAGCACACCACGGGGACGGCCAATGTAAAATCCCTTGCGAACCTGGCCATGCTCTGCGGAAACGTGGGGGTTCAAAGCGGTGGACTGAATCCCCTGCGCGGTCAGAACAACGTACAGGGGGCCTGTGATATGGGCGCCCTGCCGAATGTATATTCGGGTTATCAGAAAGTAGACGATCCGGTGGTGCGGACCCGCATGGCCGGATTCTGGAACGTGGACTCTCTGCCCGAACGCCCGGGGCGTACGCTCACGGAAATGACCGAGGCCATTCTTTCCGGGGACATGAGGGCCTTGTATATCGTGGGGGAGAACCCCATGCTTTCCGATCCGAATCTCAACCACCTGGAAAGTGCCCTGAGAAAACTTGACCTGTTGGTCGTGCAGGATATTTTTCTTACCGAGACGGCGAAACTCGCCGATATAGTCCTGCCCGGGGCATCGTTCGCCGAGAAGGACGGAACGTTTACGAATACCGAACGGCGGGTTCAGCGGGTCCGTAAGGCGGTAGCGCCGCCGGGTAGGGCACGCGCGGACTGGGAGATCGTTGCGGATCTCTCCGGGCGGATGGGTTTCCCCATGGAATTCGGGTCGCC
>CAYYSS010000161.1:0-6434 GCA_964474325.1 uncultured Nitrospirota bacterium | reverse complement strand
GACGAGATCAGCCGAGATGCGCGAGGCCTGGCGGGCAACGGTTACTTCGTTGCGGAGGAGTTCGTTTTCCCGTCTGAGTTCCTCGACGGACATGTCCCGGGGCGTTCGGTTCATGGGCCCGCGCCTCCTGCAAGGCGAAGGACCGTTTCGGCCGCTCTTCCGACACTGTTTTCGTCCGCCGGGGTTTCAAGACCCACGATATAGACCCGCGAGGGGGGGACCGCAAGCCCCACCGGTATCATACGCAGAAGATACGGCAGACCGGCGCCGTGACCGAAACACTCATCGGCCGTGAGCGCGATATCCCCGGCGTCGAAAACCCTCACTCCGCCCGGCGGGCCAAGGCCCCGGGTTGCATCCACAAACACAACCGTTTCCGCCCCGTCGAGAGCCCCGAGCAGGTTAAGGCCGCCGATACCTCCGTCGATAAGATCGATCCCCGGGGGGAGGTTCTTCTTCTCGAGCCGGTCGTACACGGCCGGTCCGGCCCCGTCGGCCGGGACGTAGCGATTGCCGATACACACGATCCTGTTCACGGCGCCGGCATGATCCGCAGGCGACAGCCTGCGCCTCCGTCGAGCAGATGGACCGTACAGACGAGACAGAGGTCGAACGACCGGGCCACGTGCCCGAGTTCCACCGGGTTTTCCGGATCGCGAACGGTTACCCCGACCAGGGCTTCCTCAAGGGGCCCCCGTCTGCCGTCCGTATCCCGGGGTGAGGCATTCCAGGCGGTCGGCGTGATGATCTGATAACCCGCAATCAAGCCCCGTTCCACGCGGACCCAGTGGCCGAGGGCGCCCCGGGCAGCGCTGACAAGTCCCACGCCTTCCCCGTCTGCGATCTCCCCGGGAGAACGGTAGAACTCGTCGCACCCGCCGGCCTCCCGGAGCCATCTCTCCAGGGCCGGCACAAGACGGGTCGCCCGGAGCAGCCGGGCGATCTGCCGCACAAAGGGTGTTCCGCCGTAACACTCTTCAAGCCGGGTGATGAGCGGGTCGCCCGTGAGGAGGGCTTCCGCCAAGGGCCCTGTTTCCGCCGGATGATCATCGTAGCGGGGGGCCTTGGACCAGGAATACCGCCCCCCCTCGGACCCGGAGGCATAGGGCCGGGTTTCGCCGTCAAAGGGATGTCGCCCCCCGCCGTAGTCTTCGTACCACGAGTAGGCCACGTGTTCCGCCACGTTGCGGTGATTAAAGGCCGCCGTCCCGTCGGGGCCGCGAAAACCCGGCGGAACGAGGAAGCCCCCACCGGCCGCTTCGGAGACCTGAGGGAGACCGTAACTCAAGTAGGTGTCGGGTCCCGTGCCGAGATCGTTGAGGCCGATCGCCCGGGCATATCGCAGGAAAAACCCGAGTTCGCTTTCCCGGTGTTCGGCCTGTTCGTCGAGCCAGTCGTCGAGGGCCTCGACGGTCTCCACTTCCCGGAAGCGCTCGATGGAGCATCCGAGTACCCGGCGCTCGTACCATCGGCGATAGCCCTCGAGTACCAGCCGGCACTGGAGGAGTTCGTTTCGCCCGGGCACCGAGGTAATGCCTCCCGGGACCATATAACTCGAATGGGGCCACTGACCGCCGATAACGGCAATGATCTCGAGGAGCTTTTTTGTCTCCCGAACGGTCTCGACAACCGCGCTTCCCCGAAACGGGGCGTAGCGTTCCGCCGCCTCTCTGTAGAGCGGGAGATCCTTGTAGCGGGGATTGACGAAGTCGGCGGTAAACATGAGAAACCCGTGGCGGATATCGCTCTGGAGGTGTTCTACTCCCAGGGTAAGGTTTCGGAGCAGGACGGCCCCCGGAGGCGGGGCCGCTTTTGCAATCACGTCCAGCGCCGCCGCCGCGGCGCTCAGGTGGGCGGTACTGCAGATACCGCATATACGGGGGGTTATCACGAGTCCGTCGAGGGCCTCCCGGCCCGCGAGGAGCCGCTCGACCCCCCGGTACATCGTGCCTGAGCACCAGGCGTCGGTAACCACCCCGTCCTCGAGCGAGACCCGCACTTCCAGATCCCCCTCGACCCTGTTTAAAGGGACGTTTATTGTGCGACTCTCGCCCACGCCTACACCCACGTTTTCCGGTGCCGGAGCCGTTCCGGCGCCGCGGCCGCGGCCATGCCTTTATAGGCGAGATAATGTGCCCGATCGACGCCCTCGGGCAGGTCCAGGGGGATTCCCGCGATATTGCGCGTTCTGAAAAATGGGTCCGGCGGCGGAAAGTCCGGGTCGGTACACCCAATACAGGGGACCCCTGCGGCGGTCTTCGAGCTCCGGCGGTTCCAGAGGATCTTATTGCACGGTCCGTAGGTAAGCGGCGCCCTGCAGCCCATGTGAAAGAACATGCATCCCCGTTCGCCAAAATCGTGTTCCTCCACCTGGTACTCGTGGTATTCGTTCCGCACACAGCCCTGGTGGACCAGAAGACCATACCACTCCCGGGGCGACTGATAACGGGTAAGATCCAGCGTCTCTCCCGAAGCAAGGGCGGCGATCGTACCCGCGGTGACGTCGCCGTGGCACGGACAACCCGGCAGGTTGATCACCGGAAGACCTTCGCGACTCCGGAAGGCCTCCCCGAGAAATCCGCCCGGTCGCTTTTTGTGATACTGAAGCCCGGTTGTCTCGGTCTCCGCGTCGGCGCCGAAGCCGCCGAAGCTTGCACAGGTCCCGACCGCGACTACGAAACGGGTACGGGCGGCAAGGGCCGCAATACGGTCTTTTTTCGGTACGCCTCCGGTGGCATCAAACATCCCGGTACCTCCGGGGCCCCGTATA
The DNA here is from genome assembly GCA_964474325.1 of uncultured Nitrospirota bacterium. Taxonomy (GTDB): domain Bacteria; phylum Nitrospirota; class Thermodesulfovibrionia; order SZUA-242; family CAYYSS01; genus CAYYSS01. The sequence continues at coordinate 3,664 of CAYYSS010000161.1, read as the reverse complement.
ATCGACCCCTCGACGCAGAGAATATCCAGGGTTCGGGTGCCGGCCACGATCTCACGGTAAATTTCGGCGTGATCCCGGGGGGCGCCGACGCTCAGGGACGGGTGCCACAGAAGATCGATTCCGAGATACGTCAGGGCCTCGATCAGATTCGGCGATTCCGTGTTGAGAAGGGCCATGGTGTCACCGCCGCAGGCGCCGCCCTGTATCCAGTACAGTGTGGTCATATCGTTGCTCCCCTGGACCGGCCGGGTTTCCCCGGGCCTATTGATCCGCCCGTCTGCATCAGAACGGCCCCATCAGATTCGTTCGCCGTCGGACAGCGCCCCGGGTCTCGGCCGCTCGTCCAGCACCCGCCGCACAACGGCCAGAAAGCGCGACGGTGTGATGGGTTTTCCGAAAAAGGTCACCCCGAGTTCGTGTGCCTGTGACTTCAGCGTGCCGTCTTCGTTATGACCCGATACGAGCATGACCGCGCCGACCCGGTCCCGCAGGCGCTCTGCCAGATCGAACCCGGAAATCCCGGGCATCACCACGTCCGTTACGAGAAGGTCGATCGGTTCCGTCGTCCGGTTTACGATTTCTTCCGCCTCTTTTCCCGACGCGGCTGTGACGACCCGGTATCCGAATGCTTCCAGGGTATCGGCGGCAACCCCCCGGAGCAGGTCGTCGTCATCAACGAAGAGGACCGTTTCGCTTTCCCGGGCTTCGAAACTGCGCCGGTCCGATTCCCGGGAAGGAACGCCGGCCGAAGGGAGCAGGACCTCGAACGTTGTGCCGGCACCTTCGGCGCTCTCGCAGGTTATACATCCCTCGAGCTGGGCGACGATACCGTACACGGAGGCCAGCCCGAGGCCCGTGCCGCGCCCCTCGGGTTTGGTGGTGAAAAAGGGCTCGAAAATACGATTCCGGACCTCGGGCATCATCCCGATTCCATCGTCGGAAACCTGGAGGATCACGTAACGGCCCGGAACGATCTCGGGACTCCGCGGGTCTTCTTCGATTACCTTGTGGCCGATTGCGATTCGGATTCGCCCTCCATCGGGCAGGGCGTCGCGGGCGTTCAGAACCAGGTTCATGAGGATCTGTTCGACCTGGGCATGATCCGCCCGGGCTATCACGGGCACCTCCGGCGTGTCGAACGTAAGGACGATCCGCGGCCCCATGAGACGCTTCAACATTGCAACGAGATCCCGGATCAGGGGGGTAAGTTCCACAGGCCGGATATCCAGGGGCTGCCGCCGGCTCATGGCAAGGAGCTGCCGCGTAAGCCCGCCGGCAACCTCGGCGGCCTTGGCGACGGCGGAGACGTGGACCGTGGCAGGGTGGTCGGGGGCAAGTTTGTACAAGGCCAGATGGCTGTTTCCGAGCACGACGGAAAGGGTGTTGTTGAAATCGTGGGCCAGGCCGCCTGCAAGGGTCCCGATCGCTTCCATCTTCTGGGCCTGAAGGAGTTGATTCTGTACCCGTTTAATTGCGGAGATATTCTGGGCCGCGCAGACAAAGCCCCGGGCCGGATCGACCCCGTCTCCAAGAAGAGCCGCGGAAAACACCACGGGGACGGCTTCCCCGGTGGCCTTGATCAGCGTACCTTCCCTTCCGTGGGTCTCGCCTTCTGCAAGGAGTGCGTCGCAGGTTTTCGTGCCGTCGGCCGTCAGGTCCGAAAACGCCCGGCCGATCAAATCCCCCTCGTCGTAGCCCACGAGGGCGCAGGCCGCGGGATTTGCGGTCTCGATACGGCCGGTCCCGTCGACAACGAAAATCCCGTCGTTTGTCGAATGAAGGATATCGTTCAGGTACTCCCGGCTCACGGTCGCTCCGGCGAGGTCGTCGGCCATGCGATTCATCGTGGCGGCCAAGATGCCGATTTCGTCCTTGCTGTCGGCTTGAATGCGGGTTGCCAGCCGCCCCCGCCCGAATTCTTCAGCACCCTCGGCAAGGCGGGTGAACCCGACGACGAGCCGTCCGACGATACCCACAACGGTACCGGAGACAAGCAGGCCGAAGACCAGAATTACTCCGAGCGTCCATGCGGTGGCCCGCCGGATGAGGGAAACCAGGGACTTCTCAAAAAGCCTGATCTCTTCTTCGCCGTCGCGAAAGGTTTGGTCGATAAGCGGCAGTATCCGATCGTCGAGAAGGGGCTCGACCGTTGATTCCAGATACTGGGCGGCGCCGTAGCCGGTTTGCACCGACGACTTCGAGATAAAGACATCTAGGTGGCCGGTCAGCTCTTCCGCGGCCGCCGCAATACGGTCGAGCAGCGCCAGGTCCTTATGTTCGCCCGCCACCCCCCCGGCCTTCTGCTCAAGGATAACCGCCCGCCAGCGGCGAAGTCCCTCCGCAATACGTGTTCGGACGCGGTTCCGCAGGCCGCGGTCCGGCGCCCCGGCGCCGAGGGCAAGGAGAAACGCCAATCGGCTCTCCTCCAAAACGGTTGTCTGAAACCCGTCGATCGCAAGAAAGTACTCAAGGGCGAGGCGCGCGTTCGTTATCCGCTCACGTCCTTCGTCCTTGACGGTCGGCAGGGTGCCGATGACGGCGAGAAGCCCGTCGAAGGCCTCCCCGGCCTCCTCGCGCTCGTGGCTACGAACGTCTCCCAGGTCGTGAAGGATCCTTTGAATCTGTGGTTCGATCTTATCGAGGAACGTACTGTTTTGCTGTCCGGAAGGGTCGCCGCAGGCACGAAGTGCAAACTCCTCTTCTAACAGGTCGTTTATGACCCCCCAGCCTGCGCTCGTCTTTTCCGCAATCGCGACATCCGTCGCCGCGGGATCTCCCCGGTGCCCCCGTCGCTCGGTGTCTACCCAGATTCTCAGGTATTCGCCCGTTTGCGTCCGGATGAGATCATACGCGGCCCGGCTACGATCCCCCCCCGTGACCGTATGGGTGACAGCTTCTTCCATCTGGCGGAGAAACGATGCCCGGAAGCGTACCACGGCTGCGAGATCGTCCAGGGCGAACTCGAACTGACGGGCGTTGTTTCGGACGTCGAAGTAGTTAAACGCCACGAAACCCGCCTGCACCACGACGAAGAGTGCGACGCAGACGGCGATAACGACCAGCTTTTTGCGGATACTCACAATCCCGCCCTCCAAAGGCCGAGTCTCAGCGGGTTCGTTTGCCGGTTTCTTACTTAAACCGGTTTCGTGATGGTGCGTTGGTTCTTGAGAGTTTTTTTGTCTTTTATACTAGCCATTCGGTGCCTCCCCGGACAAGTGTTTCGTGGTTCCCTTTATTTCTCTTTGCGGGAACAGCATCTCTTCGACGGGCTTTATTGCCGCGCCGCGTCGGCGGTCTCTCCCCACCTCCGGGGAGCGCGTGGTAACGGTACAGGCGCCGGAGGGGCCTGAAAGGTGTCTCCTCCTTGGGACTCCACCTTCAGCCGCCCGAGACCGGCGAGGATTTTCTCGGAAAGGCCTTCGATCTCGCGGAACATTTCGAACCCCCGTTCCCGTTCGCTTTCATTTGCTGCGTCCCGGGCGTTGTTCCAGTGGAGGGTAAGCATGCGCCGAAGAGCCCGGGAGACGGCAGGTTTCATCTCTGTCGGGTCTTTGATAAGGGGCGCCGTCCGGACGATGGCCCGGGTCTTTTCCTGCATCTGTTGTATCGTGACTTACATTCCGCACTTCTCGGAAGTGATTTCTGTGAATTTATCAAAAGGGGC
>CAYYSS010000160.1:0-6454 GCA_964474325.1 uncultured Nitrospirota bacterium | reverse complement strand
GAATGTGACTGGAGTTCAGACGTGTGCTCTTCAGATCTGGTCGTCCCATCCAGGCCTTCTACCACTCTACCTGCGGGGGGCGGAGCGCGGACGTAAAAAATGTGTTCCCCCGGTTCGCCGGTCCTCCGTATCTGGATCACGACCGGTGTTTCTGCGAGGATTCGCCCAAATACCGCTGGGAACGTACCCTGACGATCGACGACCTCAAGGAAGCGCTGGTGGTTGACGATGTGCGGGAAATCAAGGTGCTCCGGAGAACCGACCGAGGGAGGGTTGATCTCCTCAAGGTCTCCGACGGCAGGGAAACGTATCTTTTTCGCGGTACGGAGTTCCGCCGGCTCGTGGGATACCGTACGGTGCCGAGTACCTGGTTCGACCTGGACGGTCCCCGGGGAGGGGCGGTGGTCCTCCGGGGCCGGGGATACGGCCATGGGGTGGGCCTCTGCCAGTGGGGCGCGCGGAAGATGGCGGAAGACGGCAGGACGTTCACGGAGATCGTGCGTTTTTATTATCCCCATACCCGCTTGGTGGACCATGCTGACGAGTGAACTGGACTTCGATCTCCCCGCCGACGCCGTGGCCCAGGAACCCTGCACGCGGCGGGACGGGTCGCGCCTTCTCGTGCTCAACCGGGAGGCCGGGAGCATCGACCACCGGGTATTTTCGGACCTTCCGGATATTCTTGATCCGGGCGACATCCTTGTCCTGAACGATACGAAAGTCGAGCCCCTCCGGCTCATAGGGAAAAAAGAGACCGGCGGCCGTGCCGAAATCCTGCTCCTTCGGCCCGGGCGGGGTGACGAATGGGAGGCGATGACCCGGGGAGTGCGCTCGGGCCGGGTGCTCTTTCCGGGGACTGCCTTCGAAGCCCGGGTGCGTTCCGGAGTCGGAAAGATCCGGTACGTGAGATTTAACGGCGACCCCCGGGAGATCATGGATGCCGTGGGAAGAACCCCCCTGCCCCCCTATATCCGCCGCGAGGATACCCCCGCCGACCGGGTGCGGTACCAGACGGTCTATGCCCGGCGGCCGGGTGCGGTGGCCGCGCCCACCGCGGGGCTCCACTTCACGGAGACCCTGCTCCGGGATCTGGACAGGCGCGGAGTCATCATTACCTCGATCACCCTCCATGTGGGCCCCGGCACGTTTCAGCCGATTACGGCCGGGCGGGTTGCCGAACACCCCATGTCGGCCGAGGAGTACATCGTGCCGACCGGGGCGGCCGAGACCCTGATACGCGGACGCGCGGCGGGCCGCCGGATAATCGGGGTCGGCACCACAGTTACCCGTACCCTGGAGACTGCCGTACGGGCGGAGGGCGGACTCCGTGCAGGCGAGGGCCGGTCCGAACTCTTTATTTATCCCGGTTTCCGTTTCGAAGTACTTGGCGGGCTGATAACGAATTTTCACCTTCCGCGGTCTACGCCGCTTTTTCTCGCCGCCGCATTCGCCGGCGTGCCGTTGCTCCGGAAGGCGTATCGGGAGGCGATCGAGTCAGGGTATAGATTCTATTCCTACGGTGATGCTATGGTGATACTATGAGACGCCGGGGAAAAAGACGTCCGACCCGGGGTGCCGTGCGGAATTCCGTTGGTTTTGCGGTTCTTTTCTTCGTTCTGCTCATTGGAAGTTTCGTGGTCGGGACCTATTGGGCCTCGGATCGGGGCCTTGAAGCGTTCTTATCGGACAAGACTCCCGCGGAGATGCCGGGCGAGCCGCGTGTACCTCCCCCGATGCCCGATCCGGACGACGGCCCCCGCATCGTTATGGACGGGGGCTTGGAAACGTCCGTGACCACTGATAAAATAAAGGAAAAAGTCATAACCGGCGACCCTGTGGATGCGGCTGTGAACGTCCGTGCGGTCTACGCCGTGCAGGTTGGGGCCTTCAAGGGAGGCCGGGAGGCGGAGCGAATGGTTAATCGATTGACAAAGCGCGGATATCCGGCGTACATTGTCGTAGCGGACGTACCGGGGCAAGGGCGGCTCCATAAGGTGCGGATCGGGCGTTTTGACCACCGGGCGGAAGCGGACCGGACTGCCCGGCGTGTCCGAAAAAAAGAGGGTCTCCAGACCTTCGTAACGATCCGGTAGACAGGCCGGTAGACCCGGCGCGTCGGCCGTAAACCGGCAACGCGCGGGCAGGCGAGTCATACATGACCGTAAAAACGGATCTTTCAGAAATCGAAATAGAAGGCCAGCGGGGCCTCGCCTTTCTTTACGGACCTCTTAACCGGGGGTTCCGGTACTTTGAAGAAGACCTTGGAGTTATTGCCGGCGCACGGGGCAATAAGGTTTTTCTCCAAGGGGAAAGCGATCTGGTGGCCCGTGCCGACGGTCTCCTCCGGGATCTTCTCGAGATCAACGACAAGGGCTACAATCTCACTCTTGAAGACGTGCGGTATTCCCTGCGGGCCGCGGCGGGCAACGAGGCTGTCTCGATCAAGGATCTGTTCCTTAATACGGTCCCCGTTTCTTCGAAGAAGAAGTTCATTACCCCGAAAAACGTCCACCAGCGTCAGTATGTGGATGCGATCAAGCAGAACGATATCGTCGTGGGCATCGGTCCTGCGGGCACGGGGAAGACCTATATCGCCATGGCCATGGCGATCAACGCCCTTATGAGAAAACAGGTGGGACGCATTATCCTGGCCCGGCCGGCCGTCGAGGCGGGCGAGCGACTCGGCTTTTTGCCGGGCGACATGATCGAAAAAGTAAATCCGTATCTCCGGCCCCTGTACGACGCCCTCTACGACATGATGGAGGCGGATAAGGCCAATCGGCTGATTGATAAGGGCATTATTGAAATCGCACCCCTGGCGTTCATGCGGGGACGTACCCTGAACGATTCGTTCATCATACTGGACGAGGCGCAGAACACTACGTCGGAACAGATGAAGATGTACCTTACCCGGCTCGGTTTTAACTCGAAGACGGTGGTCACCGGGGATGTGACCCAGGTGGATCTGCCGAGCGGGAGCACGTCGGGGCTCGTGGAGATCGAACGGATTCTCGCGGGTATCGCCGGGATCGAGTTCATCTATTTCTCCAAGCGGGACGTGGTGCGGCACCGGCTGGTTCAGGATATCATCCGTGCCTACGAACATCATGAAAAACGGAACGACGCTGACGCTCGCTAACGCCCGGGCCGGCGGGCACGGCCAACTCCTGCGAACGACCCTGTTCGTTCTCGGCACGTCCGCGGTAAGCCTTCTCGTACTCTACCAGACGTGGATGGGGCCGGTGCGTGCCGTCGGGCTTTTGCTCCTGCTGGTCCTGCTTTCCCTGATTCTTTTCAAGGACGTGGAACGTTACCGCCGGGAACTTGTTACGGAGATGCGGTACCTGGTCCTGATCGGTGTCCTCCTGGCCGGAACCTTGCTTATCGGCCGCCTTTTCGATTTTCTCCTGGACGGCCTTGCCCGGGGGGTTGGAGTGCTGGATCCCGGTATGGCTCACTACGGTTTTCCCCTGGCGACCGGCGCGATGCTCGCCGTGCTCCTGATCGACGTACATACGGCCTTGACGCTGGCGTTTATCGTCAGCATCCTGGCGGGATTCTGGGTCGGCGAGGTAACGTTTTCCATATTCGTGTTCACGGCCTCCGTTGCGGGGGCGTTTCGAATCTCCCGTTGTAAACGGCGGTCGGCGGTCATTCGGGCGGGTCTTTATTCAAGCGGGGCGGGGTTTGTCGCCGCGGTGGCGATAACCCTGCTTGAAGGACAGCTCGGCACGGCGGCGGGCCTGTCCGCCCTGGCGTTCAGCCTCCTGAGCGGTCTTGCCGTTGCTACGATGATATCGGTGCTTCTCCCTGCCCTGGAGCACGTCTTTCACATAACGACCGACATTTCCCTGTTGGAACTCCTGGACCTCAATCAGCCCCTTATGCGGAACCTCCTTCTCCAGGCGCCGGGGACCTATCACCACAGCATCGTTGTGGGGTCCCTGGCCGAGGCCGCCGCTGAGGCCGTGGGTGCGAACCCGCTTCTTGCCAGGGTGAGTGCCTACTACCACGATATCGGAAAGATGAAGATGCCGGATTATTTCATCGAAAACCAGCAGAGCATGCAAAACCGGCACGAAAAGCTTTCCACGAGCATGTCGAGCCTTATTATCGCGTCCCATGTAAAGGAAGGCGTTGAACTCGCCCGGGAGTACAAGCTTCCGGAAGAGATCGTTGATATCATCCGCCAGCACCATGGGACGAGTCTGATGACCTATTTTTACCAGAAGGCCCAGGACCGGACGGCAGTGGGTGACGCTGTGGATGAGAATGACTACCGTTACCCCGGCCCCAAACCCCAGAGCCGGGTAGCTGCGCTGGTCATGATGGCCGACGCGGTGGAAGCGGCCTCCCGGGTACTCAGCGACCCCACGCCGGCGCGGGTCCAGGCGCTTGTGGAAAAGATCATCAACAGGGTGTTTCTTGACGGCCAGTTGGACGAGTGTGAGCTTACCCTCAAGGATCTTCAGGAAATCAAGAACGATTTCAGTTTCATATTGACCGGGATTTTCCATCGACGAATTGATTACCCCGGGATGAAAATCGATGATACGGATACAAAACCGCCAGCGCAAGGTCCGGGTGGACCGGGAGTGGCTCCTCCGGCAGACGAAACTGTTGCTCAGCCTCTGCGGGTTATCCGAGGCGGAGTTCAGCATCCTTCTGACGTCTGATCCCCTGATACGCTCACTGAACCGGGAGTACCGGGGCATCGACCGTGCCACGGATGTGCTTGCCTTTTCCCAACAGGAGGGAGAGCCGGTTCCGGGTAACGATGCGGTGCTGGGGGATGTTGTCATCTCGCTCGAGACCGCCCGCAGGCAGGCGGAGGACTACGGTGCTTCGTTTGATGAGGAGATCACCCGGCTCCTGATTCACGGTCTGCTCCACCTGCTCGGCTACGACCACGAACGGGGACCGGAACAGCGGCGGAAAATGAGGCGGAAAGAGCGGGACCTGTTGAGGCGCCTCAATGCCCATTCGACGCTGGATTGACTCCGCAAACAACGCCATAGAGGGTATCCTGAAGGCCGCCCGGACCGAGCGCCACGTTCGGTACCACCTTTACGCGGCGGTCATGGTCCTGATAAGCGCCCTCATTCTCGGGGTTTCCCGCGCTGAATTTCTCCTTCTTGCCCTGGCGGCCGTCGTGGTCGTTACGGCGGAACTCCTCAATACGGCCCTCGAACACGCCGTGGATTTGTTCGATCCCGGCCAAGACGACAGGGCCAGGTCCGCCAAGGACGTCGCCGCGGGCGCGGTGCTTGTGGCGGCGGTAGGTGCCCTGGTCGTGGGGTACGTGGTCCTGGCGCCCCATATCACAGCGTTCGTCAGCGGCGGTTTTCGCCCGCCCCATCGTTCCCCCGCGGACGTGGCGTTGGTGGCGGTTATCCTGGTTCTGATTTTCGTTATTCTCGCGAAGGCCTTTTTCGGCACGGGTACTCCCCTCAGGGGAGGGCTCCCGAGCGGACACGCAGCCGTTGCGTTTTCGGTATGGATTTCTCTTGCTGCGATATCCCGGGACCCCGCGGTCGGGGCTATCGGGTTTGTGGTGGCGTGCCTTGTGGGGATAAGCCGCATTGCGCTTGGTATTCATTCCTTTACCGAGGTGTTCTGGGGCGGACTTATTGGCGCCCTTACGACGTTTTTGCTATTCTTACTCTTCGTCTGACGAGTTCCGTCGGACGGAAAATTCTGTTTTTACACCGTGGGAGTCTGACGAATGGGATTATTTGACCGCCTGAAGGCGGGGCTCAGGAAAACCAAGGAGAACCTGGTCGAGAGGACCGCTTCCCTGCTTGGCAGGGAGGTGGACGAAACGGTCCTCGAGGAACTGGAAGAGATCCTGATCACGTCGGATGTGGGGCCTGCAGCGACTATGCATATAATCGATGCGATCAGGCAGCGAAACGCGAAGGGGCGTATAAAGGACCTGCGCTCGGCCCTCAAAGACGAGATGCAGGCGATCCTTGGAAAGGAGCGTTCCCCGCTTGTGTTGGTGGAGCGGCCCTACGTGATTATGGTGGTGGGGGTAAACGGCGTGGGCAAGACCACGACCATCGGGAAACTTGCGCGGCGGTATACCGACGAGGGAATGAACGTGGTTCTTGCGGCCGGCGACACCTTCCGCGCGGCGGCCATCGAACAGCTTGAGATCTGGGCCGGTCGCGCGGATGCCCAATTTGTGCGTCATGCGAGCGGTTCCGATCCGGCGGCCGTGGCATTTGACGCGGTCCGGTCGGCCCGGGCCAGGGACAGCGACGTGGTGATTATCGATACGGCGGGCCGGCTCCATACCCAGAGCAACCTCATGGAGGAACTCAAGAAGGTTCGCCGGATCATCAAACGGGAGATGCTCCATGCTCCCCACGAAGTGCTTCTCGTACTCGATGCGACTACGGGCCAGAATGCGGTACAGCAGGCCCGTTTGTTTAACGAGTCGGTGGAGATT
>CAYYSS010000159.1:0-6477 GCA_964474325.1 uncultured Nitrospirota bacterium | reverse complement strand
CCGATACCGTTGATGGTGCACTCGACCTGGCCCGCCCCGTTCTGGACGGCCGCCAGGGAATTGGCCACCCCCAGGCCGAGATCATTATGACAATGGACGGATAGTACCGTTTTGTCCACGTTCGGCACGTTATTCATGATGTGGGCGATCTTTTCACCGAACTCGTCGGGGACCATATAGCCCACCGTATCGGGAATATTAACCGTGGTCGCCCCCGCGTCGATAACGGCCTCCACGATCCGGCAGAGGAAATCCATATCCGACCGCGAGGCGTCTTCCGCGGAAAACTCCACGTCGTCCGTATAGCCCCGGGCCCGTTTCACCGAGCGGACCGCTATCTCAAGGGCCTCCTCCCGGCTCATGCGCAACTTGAATTTCAGGTGGAGATCACTGGTGGCGAGAAAGGTGTGGATCCGTCTCCGCTCCGCCGGCTCGATGGCCCGGGCCGCTGTATCGATATCCTCGTCCTTGGTGCGGCAGAGTCCTGCGATAACCACTCCCGGGACTTCCGCGGCGATGGTCCGCACGGCTTCGAAATCCCCGGGCGACGCGTAAGGGAAACCGGCTTCGATGACGTCCACCTTCATCCGGACGAGCTGGCGGGCCACTTTGATCTTTTCTTCCACGTTCATGGAAGCCCCGGGGGACTGTTCGCCGTCCCGCAGGGTTGTATCGAATATCGTAATCGTTCTCATTGGGCACCCCTTGGATGCGTTTTTCTTTTCTTCATCTTCAGGTACAGGGACTCCGCGATCCCCCACGCCATATAGAGCATCCCGGCGGTAAACAGCACGACCGGGGGGTTGGACACGACGAGGACCACGCACACCGCAAACAGCACCAGAATCGAAAACGGCTTCCGTTTTCTCAGGTTCAGTTCCTTGGCGCCGTGGTACCTGAGTGTACTCACCATGAGCATTGCCAACGCAAACGCCAGTACCAGAATCAGGACCCCCTGGGCCGGGGGGCCGCCCCACCGGGCCTGGGAAAAGAGTACCGTCGCCGCAACAATCCCCGCGGCACCGGGAATCGGCATACCGGTGAAGGCCTTACTTTCGGCGGAGCCCATCTGCACGTTGAAGCGGGCGAGCCGGAGCGCGCCGCATCCCACGTAGAGAAAAGCCGCCGCCCATCCGAGCCTGCCGAACCCGTTTAAACACCAGGCGTGCAACAGCACGGCCGGCGCAACACCGAAAGCCACCAGGTCGGACAGCGAATCCAGTTCGATCCCGAACCGGGTGGTGGTATGGGTGAGGCGCGCGACCCAGCCGTCGAGGCCGTCGAAGACGCTCGCGATGATGATTCCCCACGACGCGGCCGCAAACCGCGCGTCGTGAGCCGCCAGAATCGCCGAAAATCCAAACAGCATTCCGCAGAGCGTAAGGCTATTGGGCAGTATGTAGATTCCCTTGCGCATGTTCGCTAAGAGCAGGATTCAGGACGCCGATGACCGTCTCCCCCGCCGTGGTCCGCGCGTTCAGTTTAACACGGATTTCCGAGGATTTAGGGAGATACAGGTCCACCCGGGAACCGAATTTTATTACCCCGTAACGCTCACCGCTCTCCAGCCGGTCCCCGGGTTTTACCCGGCAGACCGCCCGGCGCGCCATGAGACCCGCAACCTGCCGGACGACGATCGGCCCGGCAGAGGTATCGAGTACCATATCGATGTGCTCATTCGCCAGGGAGGCCTCTTCCTTATATGCGGCCATGAACCGGCCCGGCCTGTGGACCACCTCCCGGACGATACCCCCGAACGGGGCGCGGTTTACGTGTACGTCAAACGCGGACATGAAGATCGACACCTTGACGGCCTCCGCCTTGAGGTAGCGGTCTTCACGTACCGTGTCTACAAATATGACCTTGCCGTCGGCCGGCGCGAGAAACAGGCCGGCGCCCGGGGGCGCGGTCCGCTCCGGGTCACGAAAGAAAAACACCATGAACAGGGTGACCAGAAGCGGGAGCACACCCATCCACGGACGTCCGCCCCACCCAAGAAGAAGGGTTATCAGGGCAAACCCCACGATGAACGGGATTCCCTCGGGTGCGACCGGGAGCCTCACGTCCGTCCGAATACTCTCGCCCGCTCCTCGGGCGTCCGGGAATAAACCGCCGGCCGCCGGAAGGCGGCCCGGGGATCATGCCTTTGACTTGTCGACAAGTTTTTTCTTCTGAATCCAGGGCATCATGGCGCGCAGCCGGGCACCCACGTCCTCGATCGGGTGTTCCGCGCCCTGGCGGGCCAATGCGTTGAACACGGGTTTGTTCGCCTTACATTCCTGGATAAACTCCCGGGCAAAAACACCCGACTGTATCTCGCCGAGAATCTTCTTCATCTCCGCCTTGGTAGAGTCATTGATGATCCGGGGCCCGCGGGTGAGATCACCGTACTCGGCCGTATTCGAGATCGAGTACCGCATATTGGCGATACCGCCCTCGTAAAGGAGGTCGACGATGAGTTTTGTCTCGTGGAGACATTCGAAATAGGCCATTTCCGGAGCGTACCCGGCCTCGACCAGGGTCTCGAAACCTGCCGTGATCAAAGCGGTAAGACCGCCGCAGAGCACAACCTGCTCGCCGAAGAGGTCCGTCTCCGTCTCTTCCCGAAACGTGGTCTCGATAACGCCTGCACGGCCGCCGCCGACTCCCGAGGCGTAGGCCAGGGCAATATCCTTTGTGGTACCCGATGGATCCTGGTGAACGGCGATCAGGCACGGAACCCCCCCGCCCCGTTCGTACTCGGAACGAACGAGATGCCCGGGACCCTTGGGAGCGCACATGAAAACGTTTATGTCTTCCGCGGGCACGATCTGGTTGAAATGGATGTTGAAACCATGGGCGAACGCAACGCACGCCCCGCTTTTGAGATTCGGCCCGATCTCCTCCCGGTAGACGTCCGCCTGAAACTCATCCGGAAGGAGAATCATAAGGACATCGGCGATCTTGGCCGCTTCGGCGGGGGTCATGACCGTAAATCCCGCCTGCTCGGCCTTGTCCCAGCTCTTGCCCTTTCTGAGTCCTACGGTGACGTCGTAACCGGATTCTTTCAGGTTATTGGCGTGGGCGTGCCCCTGGGAGCCGTAACCCACCACTACAATCTTTTTTCCTTTTAATATCTCGGTGTTAGCATCCTTATCGTAATAGACGTTAAGCATCTCTGCCCTCCTCATTTAATGGGAAATCGAAGCGATATTATAAACAAATGTATACCCGAAGGAAAGAATCCCCCCGGAAGGGAGTCTCCCCGGGAGGGTTTTCCGCCGCCCGGACTTCTTGACAAAGTTCCAAAATACCGTATAGACTTGCCTACTTTTCTTGGGGGAAGGACCAAAATTCTATCGGAGGTGAACATATGAAGCTTGGGTTGATCCTCAGCGACTGGAAACGGACAGAGGATACCCTCGAGCGGGTCACGGCCGACAAACTTGGCGTCGTGCTCGCGGAAAACGGTGTGTACCACGCCGTGCTCAAAGAGGGTGGACAGACTTCGCCGGTACTTGCGAAGGAGGGGGCTGATTTTTATGTGATGACACCGGATCTCGAGACCCGGGGATTCACCACGGATCAGATTGTCGACAGCAAGATAAAGGCGATCTCATACGGGGACTTGGTCGATCTCATCATGAATGATTACGACAAGTTCGGCTGGCTTTAGGAGAGGAGGACCGTTATTATGGGTACATTAACACTCGGTGTTTTCTCATCACTCGTTGGCTCAACCACACTGGACTTTTCCGTAAAGCTCGCGGAAGCGGCCGTCGAAAAAGGGCACAAGGTAAACTTCTGGGTATCCGGAAACGGCGTGTCTCTTTCCAAAAACGGACAGCGTGCGTTCAAAGACTATTCGTTTCTGAACAAGACCGCTGAAGAACTCAAGGAGAAGGGCGTAGAATTCTGCGCTTGTGAGGCCTGCGCCGAGGCCCGGGGACTCCACAAGGAAGACACGGCAGAGCATTTTCTCCGACACAGCATGGACTGGTACCTCGCCAAGTGCGTCCAGTCGGATAAGATTCTCCACATAGGGGGTGAGTAAGAACGATGGCAAGAGAACTTAAACAACTATTTCTCGTTCAGCGGCCGCCGTATAAGAGCGAAAATGCAAAACTCGCCCTGACCCACGCACTGGCGAGCCAGACCGCTGAAATCTACCTGGAAGACGACGAGTCCGTCGTCCCCACAATCGCCTTCATCGGTGACGGTGTTCTGAACCTGCTTACCGAACAGAAAGCCATGGATACCTATGGCCTTACGAGCACCGAGAGCCACACTCAACTCGCGCTCCTTATCGATCTCCGGATCCTCGCATGTAAGGAAGACCTGGATAAATTCGGCATCACTGCCGACCGGCTTGCCGACGGGAGCGCACTCGGGGCGGATCTAAGCATCGAGGTTGTTCCGTTTGCTGAAATTCAGAAAGAGATGGAAGCCGTCGATCAGCTTCTGATCTTTTAATCGTACCCCCTGAGGGAAACTGAGAAAACGGAGGAAGAGAAAATGTCTGATCTTAAATCCATGGAACCCACCGAGACGCTGGACGTGCTGGGCCGCGTATGCCCCTACCCCCTTCTCCTCACGAAGAAGCAATTGGAAAAAATGGGCTCGGGTACACTCCTTAAAGTGCTCACGGATGCCCCGGCATCCGCCGAAGACTCGATTCCCCGCTACGCGGAGAAACAGGGATTCGGTTTTGAGTCCGTAAAGGACGAAGAAAAAGGCCTGTGGGAACTCTATATCAAGAAAAACTAAAAACAAACAATAAGACGTTTTGCGTGAATGCGCCGCCGGTGTCCGGCGGCGCATTTTTCGTCAGGAGCATGAATCCGCCGGCCGAGGCGGCAACATTTCTTTTATTATCCATATATTTACATGACCTCAAAATTATAATTACAAGTTGACGACAACCCCACTTGACGTATATACCATAAGGGTGCGGGCGATGTATGTGCAGATGAAAATGCTTAGGGGAGGTTGTCCGGGGTGAGTCTGATCAAGGCCAAAGATTATATAAAAGAACTGCATAGACGGCAGGAAAATCCGTACCTTTGGCCCGACTACCTGACGGGACTGCCGGATAAGGCGGCGATCATTCACAGGCTCGGCGAGGTCTATCCTCGCCTGGGCCGCACCACGCTGGCCTACGTCCGGGTTATTAACGTGCATCCGTTTCTTCTGAAGTACGGAGCCGACCGTCACGCGGAAATCGTACAATGGTCGGCGGCGATCCTGAAGACCGTGGCCGACAGCCACGGCCGCAATAATTTTGTGGGCGCCCTGCGAACCCACGACTTTGTCCTGATCGCGCGGACCGACCGCATAGACGCTATTCTCAAGGAAGCCGTCACCCTCTTTCGGCGCAAGGTACGGCGGCTTTACAGCGACGAAGACCTCGGGCGGGGTTTCACGATTTCCTTTAAACGGGGAAGCGAAGAAGTGCAGATCGGTCTCATGAAAATGATTTACGTAACCACCCGGTCGGCGTTCGGGATACCCCGCGGCCGTCTTATCCCCGCCCTGGCGGACTTGTGCGACGAACTCGAGGCCGAAGGCGCCGATTCGAAGGAACTCACCGCCGAGCACGCCGACTTGAGTCCCATTGCCGGATAACCAACCGGCATTTCTCATAGTCCTTTTCCTGCGGAACCGGAACACCCCAAGATTCCTGCGTTGCGCTTGATTCGGGCGCTCGACGCACCGCCATGGGAAATGCGGGTTATCCGTTCCGAAACTCTTCTTCGTTCGTGTGGGGAATGAACATGGCGGCGGGCAGTTCCTTCATGAAGAGATCGTCGGCGTTCATATCCACGTACGTGATGCGCTCCGCAATCCGGTCCAAGGTGGGTAGTGCATCCGGTTCCCTGATAATCCGTTCAGCCCCCTGAAGGGCGGCGTTTCCAAGGGACTGGAACCGGTCCAGCGGCAACGGCGGCAACATGCCGATGGCCACGGCGCTTTCGGGCCGGATATACTGGCCGAAGGCACCGGCCACGAAGAATTTCTCGATCCGCCGCAAAGGAACCCCGACCCGGCCCGTGAGTGTCTTGAGGATAGCGTACATGGCCGCCTTTGAGCGTATGAGGTTTTCCATATCCCGTTCGGTTACGACAAGGGGCTTGCCCGTATGGGTCTCTTCCCCAAATGCCAGCACAATACCCGGTGCGCCGTCTTCTCCCACGGCACGGCGGTCTTCAGGGATCGCATCGCTGCACCGTCCGCGGCCGTCGATCCAGCCGAGCCGGTAAAAGACCGCCAGCATATCGATCAGCCCCGAACCGCACACGCCCCTGGCCGGGGCCTTGCCGATGGTCCGGACCTGCATACGCCCGTCCCGGAGGCGGACCTGTTCCACGGCGCCCTTGAGGGCCCGGCTCCCCTCCCGGACAACCCCTCCCTCAAGTGCCGGACCCGCGGCCCCCGCACCAACGAGAATCCAGTCCCCGTCCGTGAGTGCGACCTCGGCGTTCGTCCCCACATCAACCA
>CAYYSS010000158.1:0-6519 GCA_964474325.1 uncultured Nitrospirota bacterium | reverse complement strand
GAGTGCGCTTTTCGAATTATCAAGCACGAGAAAGGCGTTTCCGCCCCCCGATACCGGAATATTCGTCAGGTGAGGATCGTGACAGGTCGAACATTCGACCCGGTTATCCCCTCCGAAAAACCGTAACGCAGGATCCAGCAACGAAATATCCCGGATCTCGGCATCGAGACTCGCCGCCGAGGTGTAGCTGAATCCGATGGGATGATCGTTCGTCAAGTCGACCCCGCCTGCCCCGCCGATATTCACGCGGTCGAAGGTGGGGCTGTCGCCGAACTGGTCCCAAGACACCCCGGGCGCCGGGTCGATCAAACCGTCAGGAGCGGGAAAAACGTCCAACCCGTCGTTCGGGTTATTAGTAAGTACGTTCATCGCGCCGACCCCATCGTGGCAACTAAGACAGAGGAGAGACACCATACCCGGCTGATACACCGTGACATCCAAGGTATTGCTTACGTTGTTCTCGTAAACATTGAACGTGCCGGGCGGCAAATCCCGGTTCCACAACAGACCCGGAACAGCGGTATTTGCCCCATGGGGAGTGTGGCAAAAGACGCATACTTGGGCCGTCATGAACTTAAATGCGGTCCCGCCGCCCCCATGGTTAAAGGCAAGGTCATGATAACCCCCGACCACTGTCGCCGAGGAAGCTCCTGGTAGCGCCAAGAGGAGCCCCGCCACAAGAACCCCCATAAAACAACGGCGCATCAACTTTCCGTACGTCGGCATTGCGCACACCTCCATATTTATCTCCAACCCATTTTTTCTCTTTTTTCAGCTACGCGGCGTACCGAGCATCCCAAAATCCGTTCGGCAACCGCGCCAGATGCATATACACTGCACACACACAGCGTTAAAGACAGCAAGAACCATACCTGCACCCCCTCCATAAAAACCAACCACATTCCGCCTTCCCTTACCAGCCCGGGGGCCACGGTTGACCGTTGATATTGTCGACCTCATGCACCACGCCGTGGCAGGTCAGATAACACCGGGGCTGCCCTCCTCCGCTCATATCCGGGATGTAATCAGGTCCGCCCCACGTGGGTGACGGGGCGACAACCGCGTCATTAAAGTTAATAAGGTGGGGGTTCTGGCGGCTCCCGTGGGACTCGTGGCACGTAAAGCACGACGTCTGTTCGGTCACCACGTGCCTGCTGTGACGTTTGAAACTGTCGTCGTCAACGACGATGCTGCGCCGATCGTGACACCCGTAACAGAGGGCGTACACCGTTGTCCCCTCCACGCCGTCGTTCGTATCGTACCTGGCTTTAAGGAGGTGTTGTTCATCGGATCCATGAGGGCCCTGGGGGCCCGCGGTATTACTGTTTCCATGGCAGGAAGTGCACTTAATAATACTGTTGGTGGTCAGCCCCGTTACCAGACTGGGAACCGATGGATTCGCCCCCGCCGCCTCGACAGGGTGGAACGACGGATTCGTGGGATCGAATTCCAGAATTTTGTCCGTCTGATCCACGGGGAGGTTTATTGAATCCGAATGGCACTTATAACAGACCTGATACTCGTACTGGGCTTCGCTCATCTCCACGCGGGCCCGGCTATATCCTGTCACTTTCGCAAAAGGCGCTGCGGCCGTGACGGTATGGATGTTGTGGCAGTCGTAGCAGGCCACGTGACGTTGCGCGGCCGGCTGGCGCTCCGGCAGGGTTTCGCCATTTCCATGGTATTGCGACGTTTCAACCACGGGATGATGCGAGATCTTGCCGAACTCACTGAACATATCGGTCTGGGCCTCACCTGGGGCACCCGTCTTGACGGCACCGTGACACTCGAAACAGACGTCATCCCGATTGAAGCGAAGCATTTTAGAGGCACGTACGCCGTGCCCCTTATGGCAGGCGCTACACCCCCCGGGAACATTCGCGGAGTTCAGGTGAACCCCGACGGCCGCGGCACCGCTGACGCCGCACGTTAACGCACCGATCACGAGGGCGCCCCGGATTACACCTGCGGTCCACCACTTCCGACTATTTCTTTCCCTTATCTTCAAACCCATGGCTTACCTCTCTACGGACACGGATCGTGACAACTCTGGCACAGTGCGTTCGTTATATTGTTCTGGTCGTGCCCGGCCCCTAGGTTAAACCCCCTCAGAAACTTCGGGTATTCCGGGTCGTGGGGATCATGACACGAGGTACATTGTACCCCCGGCTCGGCACTGGCCGACGACTGAGTACCGCTTCCCTGGATGTAGGTATGCAGAGTATTTTTCAATAACGGCACAACCGCGGGATCCGTCGGGAGTTTGAGACGATAGGTCGTTCCGGAACAACCGAATTTATCGTTATACAGGTCCAGATTATACGGAACCGAGATCGGGTGGTTTCCGCTGAGGTCTGTCGTAAGGTTCGCCGGGTTAGCGGCCGACAACCGGCCGTCGGCGGTCACCTCCAGACCGGTAACCGGAATAAATCCCGTGTAAACGTCACCCACGGCCACCGTACCGTCGTGACACGACAGGCAGAGCTTCGAGTCAAGATCCGGTTCCGGCGGTGCGTTAAGAAGCGGAAACCAGGGGTCGCCCGGGGCCTGCCCCTGGGGCAGGCTATAGCCCGCGGCCGACAACTGGTGATTCCAAAGCGGTACGGCGGGGCTCGCATTGTGGGGCGTGTGACAGAATTTACATATCTTGTCGTCCTGGGGATTCTGAGCGCGAACAGCGGCGGGGCTTCCGTAGGACAGATCGTGGGCCGAACCCACGATGGAAAGCGCCCCGACACCCGAGACGGCCGCGAGCGTGAACACCACGGCAACGGCAACCCCGCCCACAAACATCATCACCCGCCGCCCGGCGGCCTTCAAGGGTATCCGGCGGCCCCGGAGCCCGTCAATGTACGGAATATTCATGGCACATCACCTCCCAGCAACTCCAACGCCTGCACACGCATATTGAGGCCGTCAGCGATATAAAGCACACCCCGGTCATCGATCCAAATACCCGAAGGCCCGCGGAACTGCCCAAGCCGACGGCCCTCTTTCCCCACATACAGGAGCAGTCGGCCGTCGGTATCGTAGATCTTCACCATACCCTGGGCCGCGTCGGTCACGTACACTCTCCCCGCCGCATCGACGGCAACGCCCCGGGGTTTTTCCAGATCCGCGTACGTATCCCCGTGGGTGCCGAACTGGCGCAGGAATGTGCCCGATCCATCGAATACCTGAATGCGGAAGTTGAGAGCGTCGACGACATAGAGCTTCCCGTCGGCCCCCACGGCAATATCCGTCGGGAAGTTGAATTCGCCCTCGCCGCCGCCGCGGCTCCCAAAACATACTTTTTCGCCGTCGGTCGCGTTTACCCGGCACACCTTGTGCGCCCAGGTATCGACAACGTAAAACCCCTTGCCGCGTTTATCGGCCGCAACGCCCGTAGGACGCAGCCACTCCCCTCCCAAAGTCCGCACAAAGGTCCCGTCCGGTGTGTAGATCGCCACGACCTTCCGATCCGGATCGGTAACGGCGATGGTCCCCGCAGCATCCATCGCAACGCCAAGGGGAAACACAAACGGCTCACCCCCGATTGAGCGGATCTGGGTGGAGGTACCCTCTTTTCGATCTATAACCGTCACCCGATAGGCCCCCGGATCACTGATGACAATACGCTCGCCGTCGGCGACGATATCGTTCGGGCGTACAAGAAACGGCGCAAAAGCCGGGTCTCGTTCGTTTTCTTCGGCCGATCCGAACAACAGGTCTCCCAATGTTCGTTCGCCCGGTCGTGAACCCCGCATCTCCACGAGATGGAGACTCCACGCGTACCGCACCCGCGGACGCTCAGGGGGTCCCGGCCATACAATGCCCCCGGCGGCGGCTGAATCGAAATAGGCCCGGGGAACGCCCGCGCACCCCCCGGCGACGACCAGGAGACCAGCCACGAGCATACAGGCCCGAACCCCTGTCACGCCTCCATCCCTCCATCGCCGCGCCGGGGATATCATTTCTTCTCTCCCTGCACGGCCGAAGGCGCCACGGACGTTTCGTCGACGATCTCGATCGTTGCCCCGGCTTTCAGACGCCCCAAGACCTCCGCGGTACGTTGCTCGATTCGCTGCTTTGTCAATTTTTCCAGCAATTTCCCCTGCATTTCCTCAAAGGTCATCAGTTCCTGGGGGAGTTTCTCGTCGACGCGGGCGATATGAAAGCCGTAGATCGTCTCCACCACCCCGCTCACTTCACCTGCATCGAGTTCAAAAACCACCTTCTCCAGATCCGGCGCCAGCTGCCCCTCGTGTACCACCCCGAAGTCCCCCATTTTAACCCGGTAAGGATCCATGGAGCGTTCGTACGCAATGGCGCCGAAATCTTCCCCGCCCTTGATGCGCCTCAGCAGAGACTCCGCCGTCTCCCGGGCCTTCTCACGCTCCTCCGCCGTCGCCGTGGGCTCAACCTCGATGAAAATATGGTGGAGTCGCACTGCCCGGGGACGTTTGAACTTGTCTCTGTGGGTATCGTAATACCGCCGAAGCTCCTTTTCGTCGGGCACCGCCGGATCATCGATCATCTTCTTTTTATAAGCATCGGCAATGATCCTTTTGCGCACCTTCTCGGCAAACGCCTCCCGGGTCATCCCGGCCTTCTCCAGAGCGGCGGAGAACGCCTCGGGCCCGCCGAATTTCTTCTCGTTCCGAGTGAGTACGGCGCTTACATCCGCCTCGGCCACGGTAATGCCGGCGGCCCGTCCCGCTTCGTAGTATAGCGCCCGGTCGATCAACAGATCCCGAGCCTCATTGTAAACCTTCTTCCGGGTCGCGGCATCGGCCGTCCGATGATAAGAAATCCAGGGCATAAGGCGAGCAGCCTCCTCACGCACGTCCCGGACGAGAATCGGCATACCGTTTACCCGGGCGGCCACCGCCGACCCCGACGAATCGGCGGCCCTCGCGGAAACGGAGCCGCCCCACGCAAAGAGTACGCAGAACGCCACGAACCACCCGGCCACCCGGCCCACGCCCGCCAAGCGGGGAACGTATTTCCCGAACTGCCTACAGGATCCGTGGCGGGAAACGCCGCATTCGATCTGCACTATACCTACCTCCATGATTTATGAAACGCCCGCGAGACTTCCAGGCGCAGGGTATGGTCCGTGGTTTCGCCGTTTTCACGGAAGTCGTCTTTAATCATACTCAAAGAATAGCTCAAACTTACCGTCGCCAGGCGGTAGGATGCGCTTAAAGAGGCCTGGACCTTTATGTACGAGTTGTCCGCGATATCCTTGCCCTCCGTAGTATTCGTCTGCCATTGGGCGCTCACATTTCCCGCCAACCGGCGATTGATCCGCTGGGTGAGCAGAAACGTCACGTAACGCTGATCCCGCACGGTCAAATCGTCTTCATCGTGGGTTGCGGTAAAGATTAAACTCGCCGAGGTACGATCCCAATGAAACTTCGCGCCGCCGTTCAGATTCCATGTGTCGGTCGTCACCGCATGGCCGTTGGTCGTCTCGCTTATACCATAACTGCCGCCCGCGTAGGTGCTCAACCACGACGCAACCCGGAAGCCGACGGATACGCCGAAATTATGGGCCTGGGTGCTGCCGCGGTCTTTCGACTGGAAACTCGACGAAAACCCGTAGCTAATATTCCAGGTAAGACGCGTCGCACCTTTCGACGAAAGTCCCAGGGAAACCCCGAAGGGAACACCCGACTCGGATACCCCCGCGTGAAAACCCGCCCGGGGCCGTACCCGCCGGAAATGCTCAGCCACGGCTTCAAGGGAGACCGAAGTCTGCCACGTCATACCAAGATCGTCGCTGTCGCCCATGGACGCGGCAACGGCGCCGCTCAGCCAAAAGCGTCGCACACGGCGCCCGCGCGCTACCCGCCCCTGAATATCGTACGCGGTGGTCCCCTGCCGGTCCACGTCGTAGGAGACCTCGACGAAACGGGAATCCGTCCCGCCGTCTGCGTGGTGTTCGTCATAACTATAGGTCGACCGGTATCGAAAATAGGATTCGTCGAGGGATTCCGTATCGACCCGTCGCAGAGAACGGGTGCCGTAATCGATACGGTTTTCGAGTTGCCATTTCTTCCGTCGGAAATCCGCATGAAGGGTAAACCGCCCGGTATCGTCGCTCCTCTCGTCTTCGTCCGAAAGGACCCGATCGTAGGAAAACCTCAGGTCCAGGGGGCGGTCGCCGGTCTCCATGCGAAAGTTCGCGGCCGTGGTGGTTATATCCGTACCGTAGAGGTCGTTCGTATAATCACTCCGGGAAAGACTGAGCGAGGTAAGGGGAAAGGAAATCGAAAATCCGTTCGGTGCAAACCCGAATATACCTCCGCCATGCTTTCTTCGCGAAAATGTTCCTGTTCCGCCGCCGTTTCCGTTGCCGTTCGCGAGACCGCGGACAAGCGTTCTGCCGTTGCCGTTCTTCGGCAGAAGACGGGCGTGAGCGGTCTCGAGCAGCTCGCGCGCCTCTTCGTCGAACGAGCGTGTGCACTCGACGCAGCAGTTCGGCCCTGTCTTGACCAGCACGCGATCGTTTTTGGGCGTGATCATTTCCAGTAT